>CAYSAH010000439.1:0-3652 GCA_964428945.1 uncultured Bacteroidaceae bacterium
CAATGACCTGTCAAGGTGGGAAGGCGAAATGGGGGGGGATGTAAAATGGGATATAAAAGACGGAGTACTTACAGTTAAACCACAAACAGGAATCATAAGTACGAGGAATTATTTTGGAGATTACCAGCTTCATGTTGAGTGGAGAACCCCGTCAGAAGTGAAAGGTGAAGGACAGGGCCGGGGTAACAGTGGTATTTTCCTGATGGGCAAATATGAAGTCCAGGTACTTGACAGTTATAACAACCGAACCTATTCCAACGGCCAGGCAGCTTCGATCTATAAGCAGCATATTCCACTTGTAAATGCTTGTCGTCCACCGGGAGAATGGCAAAGCTATGATATCATCTGGAAAAGTCCGAAATTTAATGATGACGGGACGGTAAGGGAGCCTGCCTTTATCACCGTTATCCAAAATGGAGTTTTGGTTCAAAATCATGTGGAAATAAAAGGAACTACTGATTTCATTGGGATCCAGAAATACAAGCCACATGCTGAAAGGTTACCGATCACTCTTCAGGATCATGGCAACCCGGTAAGTTACAGGAATATTTGGGTGAGGGAACTCTGAAGCTTATCAATTAAGTACAAATATGCCCAATGGAGTTTTCATTAAAGCCTTAGGATAGCGCTTTAAGCGGTTGTCGTGTTTAAACCTGCAAAACTGCATTTTGTAATATCAATTTCCTGCTAATGAATTCAGAATTCTAAAAAAGATCTACAGAACAACGACTTTCCTTGTGTACCTTTCTGATTCTGTATCGATAGTGATGAAATAGATTCCTCCGGGAACTCTTTCACCGGATTTTCCGTTAAGGTCCCATTTCAATTTGAGATCACCGCCACCTGCATATCCCCTGTAAAGCTGTTTCATCATTTTACCCGATATATCGAAAACAGCAACATTCATATATCGGTCAGTCTCTTTGGCGAAATGGATGTATACTTCAGATTCAGCAGGGTTGGGGTATACATTAACATTATCACTAAATTTCTTTGTTTCAATTCCGTCGTCAATGCTAATGATATTTATAAAATCTTTTGCTTCAGCAGCAGTAGAGTAATTCGAAAAAGTGTTGCCGTCAAAACTCGATACTCCGTTTGCCGTAGCGAACCACATTATGTTATCCTGATCCTGGTCAATATCAAATACCTGGTTGGCCGCCAGGCCGTCAGACGTGGTGTAATTGGTAAATTCCAAAGTCTCCTCGATAAATTTACTAACTCCACCATCTGTCGCCATCCAGAAATCACCGTTAGAATCCTGAAAAATTGAATTTACAGTGTTATTGATCAGCCCATCATCGCTCGTCATAACGATATCCCATCCAAGTTTGCCATTCTGAGTTGTATGTTGGGAGAATCCTTCTGTAGTGCCAAACCATTGATAACCATTGTTATCTGTAAATATGCTTTTTACAGTGTTTCCGGCAATACTGGTCCAGGGTCTTTCATAAAAACTTGCACCGGAAAACCCGTCAATCTCATTAATTATTCGACCTGCACCCCTGCTTATGGCCCCAACATAAACTGTGTCATTTTTAGCTCCCAGAGACAGTAATTCATAATTAGGTATTCCTGTTTCAGGAGGTCCCCAGCCCAGTTCCAACCAGGACCACTCGTCCACTTCTAAAACACCGACACCAGCAGGGGTTGCAAAATACCTTGTGCCTGATGAATCCAGGACAATATCAACAATTCTGTTTGTGTCCAGGAGTGAGTTTTCAGTGGTGTAGCGGGTGGCAGCACTTATGCCGTCAATATCGTACCTTGCAACTGAAATTCCTTTTTCAGTGCCAACCCACATCTCAGGTCCCTCCTGGGAATTCTCAAAGGCAATGGAGGATATCTCCCCCGGATAGTCGTACCTTGAATTATAGGCCTTCCATGAAGAACCGTCGAATCTCAGCAGACCAAGATCGGTGCCAAACCATTTTACATTATGTTCATCAACAAAAACAGCCTTGACAATATTGCCGGTTCCTTGCCCGCTCGCATGAACAATACCCGCCAGGAAAAACAGGCTAATAAGTAGGTTTTTCATTATATGGTATATTTACTTTTTATCTTCAATAAATTCCAGGCTATCTTCCTGCAAGTTTCTATGATAATTCTTCTTTTTCCTTGTCCCAGGTTATCTTCCTGCCCTCTTTATATGAAATTGTTGCCATAGCTGAAGTAATTCCTTCTTCAAATGCCTGGTCAATATTGCAACTGGGTTGCCTGTTTTCCCTGATACACTGGATCCACTCAGCGATGTGCAGGTGGGTAGTATCCATTCTTCTTCCTCCCCGATAGGTATAAAGAAGTCCTCTGCCGGCGAAATACTTTTCTGTGGCGGTAGCAACAGCATCAACATCTTTTCTTCCGGGGATATATGAGTATATCGGGGTATCCGGGTCAATAAGTCCACTTTCAATCTTTTCCTTATAGCGGGTACTCTCCCGGCAGGCATAAATACTCAGGTTATTTCCAAGCTCCATTGTTCCGTCATGTCCCATGATCAACTTCCCTCGGTCCTTGTTATTTGAGAGTGAAGCACTGTAAAGCAGGGCGAAATTTTTCTTCGTGTATTCAAATACAGCATTCCAGACATCAGGGACTTCCCTGACTTCCTTCACATAATGCTCAGGTTTTTCATAAAAATATACGCCGCCACTGGATACTGCAGTTTCAGGTATCCCCATCTTAACGATTTGGTTGATAGCATCATATTCGTGAGTGAGCAGGTCACCTGACAACCCGGTGCCATAGTCCCACCAGCATCTCCATCTGAAAAATCTTTCTGCACTGAAGGGATGCTTAGTCTCACATGGCTCTTCAAAGCTTTGCCAGTCGATTGTCTGCTCACTGCCTTCAGGATGAATATCATAAACCCAGGCACCATTTGGGGAATTCCTGTTCGTACAAACTTCGATAAGGCTTATATCTCCAATCAGATTCTTTTCAATCGCTTCTGCCGCTTTGATATAACTTGCTGTTTGTCTTCCCTGGTGGCCGAGCTGGAATATGATCCCGGATTCCTTAACAGCTTTCCGTATTGCAAAAACCTCTTCAAGCGTGCGGGTCAACCCTTTTTCAACATATACATGTTTACCTGCTTTTGCTGCATCAATGGCAATTCTTGAATGCCAATGATCCGGGGTGGCTATTATAACAGCATCAATGTCAGGTGCCTTTAGCAGTTCCTTATAATCCTTGTATTTTTTAGTGTTTGAAGTCAATTTCCCGTTTTCTCCTTCGCGATTAATATTTGATGCAGCTAAAAAAGCTTCTTCCACCCTTACATCAAATAGTTCACAAACACCAGCTACAACAACATTCAGGTCGTCCTGCTCCATGAATTCCTCATAACGCTTATCATTGCTGTCGGCTTCTGCACTATTCTTCCATTGCTGGATCTGTGAAGGCAGAGCAAATCCTGCACCTTTCATGAGTTGTTTTCCCCTGATACCATATCCAATTATTCCTAAACGTACAGGTTCTCCGTCCCAGATCTTTCTTGGTTCTTCACTTGAAACAGGGGACATGTTAAGTTCCTTGCTCAGTTCATGATTCCTGTAATGATCAAGTTTTTTCTTTCTCCAAACTCCATAGGCAAACGCTCCCAGTACTGGAACTGTTGCCAATCCCTTTAACAAGTCCCTTCTGTTTA
>CAYSAH010000440.1:0-3649 GCA_964428945.1 uncultured Bacteroidaceae bacterium
GCCCTACACTGTTAAATTCCCCGCAAAGAACAATAAAGAGATCAGGAACCAGCCAGTCAAGATTCCCCTGGACAGTTCTGACAATGCGATTAGAAATCCTTTTGTAATACCCGGCATCAAGAAGCTTGATATTGATCCCAGGCTGAATCCGGGAAATTCATTCGACAATTTTGTTGAAGGTGAATGTAACAGGTTGGCTCGCTCAGCGGGTTTTGCTGTTGCAAACAACCCTGGCGGGACAGCTTTCAATCCTTTACTGATTTATGGTGACAGCGGGCTCGGAAAAACGCACCTTGCTCAGGCCATTGGGATCGAAGTAAAAGGGCTTTTCCCTGACAAAACAGTACTTTACGTAAATGCGAATAAGTTTCAAACCCAGTTCGTTGATGCGATAAGGAACAATAATAAAAACGACTTTCTGCATTTCTACCAGATGATCGATGTTCTGATCATTGATGATGTACATGAATTTGCCGGTAAAGAAAAAACACAAGATACATTTTTCCATATTTTTAATCACCTGCACCAATCTGGAAAACAGCTGATACTTACTTCAGACAAACCGCCGGTTGAATTACAAGGACTGGAACAGCGCCTTATCAGCAGGTTCAAATGGGGCCTGTCTGCCGATTTGCAGGCTCCGGATTATGAAACAAGGATGGCTATCCTGGCAAAGAAGATTTATAACGATGGTATCGAAATGCCCGAGGAGGTCCTTGAATACATAGCAACACATATCACAGATAATATCAGGGAACTTGAAGGTGCCCTTATTTCCCTTCTGGCCCAGTCAACATTGAACAAGAAGGAGATCACGCTTGACCTTGCCAGGGAGATGATCGATAAACTTATTAAGAACACCAAGAAAGAGATTTCCATAGACTATATTCAAAGGGTTGTTTGCAGTTATTTCAACATTGGTATCGAGCAACTTCAGAGCCGTACGAGGAAGAGAGAGATCGTCCAGGCAAGACAGGTCGCAATGTTCTTTTCAAAAAGTTTAACCAAATCTTCGCTTGCCACGATCGGTTCCCAAATCGGTGGAAAAGACCATGCCACTGTTCTTCATGCATGCAAAACTGTCAATAACCTGATTGAAACAGATAAAAGATTCCGAATACAGATCGATGAGATCGAAAAAAAATTGAAAATGTAGAATTGTAAAACAGGTCCGGCTTCGAGACCTGTTTTTTTTGAAGCTAATATGGTATACCTGATCCTATGCATTCTCTCTTCCACTGGAATATTCCTGGTATTTAAGTTCCTGGATCAAAAAAACCTCCCACCCTTCCCTGCTATTATAATTAATTATTTAATTGCATCATTTCTTGGCTTTGTTATTAGTGGAAGTACCATCAACGCTTACGAATTACTACAGTTGCCATGGATCCCGATATCAATCGTCATTGGATTTATGTTCATCATGATGTTTTTCATCATTGCCCGTTCATCCAAAGAAGCCGGAATATCCATCACAACTTTGGCAAGTAAAATGTCAGTTGTATTTCCAATCGTCATATCAATGGTGTTGGATTCTGACGACAGGCTTACTGTTCTGAAATCAATCGCTATTATAGCTGCACTTGCCGGGGTTTTACTGGCGGTATATTCCCCTTCTGGTACAATCCCTAACCGAAAGAAATTATTGATACCACTGGTCCTGTTTGCAGGGATGGGACTGGTCGATTCGCTAGTTAAGTTTGCTCAATACAAATATATTGGAGATGAAGATGCTGCCCTTTTTAGTGCTGTCCTGTTTACAATGGCTTTTTTTTCAGGTCTGATCATCCTCCCGTTCAGGGAACAAGGAATTAGAGAGTTCAGAAAACTCAATATCTGGCTGTGGGGAATCATCCTGGGTATTGCAAATTTTGGCTCCATATACCTTATAGTTTCTGCTCTGAATTATAAGAACAAAACCGGAGCAGGAATTGACAGTTCAATTATTTTCGGGGCTAACAACATCGGCATTGTCAGTTTAAGCGTCATCGCAGGTTTTTATATTTTCAAAGAGAAACTAAAAATGATGAATTGGATCGGTGTTGCAATTTCGGCGCTGGCACTGATCCTGTTCGCAGTTTCCTGATATGCAAACAAACTATTCAACCATTTCTAAACCTTCTGAGGGACTTTTCAAGGACCGCGGAAGCAAATTCATAGCGTTTGCCTACCCGGTAATGGATGAAAAATCAATAAAAGAAATACTGGATTTTCTCAGGAAGAAATACCACGACGCCAGGCATCACTGCTACGCTTGGAAGATCGGAATTGCTCCAGCCATTACAAGGGCAAATGATGACGGGGAACCTTCGAACAGCGCAGGCAGGCCGATCCTGAACCAGATAGAGAGCAAGGGCTTAACTGATGTGCTGGTTGTTGTAATTCGCTATTTCGGAGGAACACTTCTCGGTGTGGGTGGATTAATAAATGCGTACCGTACCGCAGCTGATGTTGCACTTGGGAAGAGTTTGATCATCATTAAAAAAATTACAAAAGACTACCTCCTGCTTTTCGACTACCAGTCCATGAACAATATCATGAAATTAATAAAGGAATATAACCTGGAAGCCAGTGATCAGACATTTGAACTTTCATGTTCATTAAGACTTCGCATCGACATTGAAAAACAGGTTGAAGTGATTGAAAAGCTTGAACTTATTGACAATTGCAGCATTACAGAAATTGAATTTGATAAATTATAAGATGTTATCAACAGGACAAAAACCAAATAGTCTCAATATTATCTTTGTAGTAAATTACTGTTAAATGAAAAACAAAAGCTTAGTTTCCATTAATGACTTTTCCAAAGAGGAATATTTACGGATCCTTGAATTGGCTGCTGAATTTGAAAAGAAGCCGACCCAGGATCTTCTCAAGGATTATGTCATTGCAACACTGTTCTTTGAGCCTTCAACCCGGACAAGGCTGAGTTTTGAAACAGCTGTCAGCCGGCTTGGTGGAAAGATAGTTGGTTTCTCTGATTCATCCTCTACAAGCACTTCCAAAGGAGAAACCCTCAGGGATTCTATCAGGATCGTAAATAATTACTGCGACCTGATCGTGATGCGTCACCCTCTTGAGGGTGCTGCCCGGCTTGCAAGCGAGGTTTCGTCAGTGCCGATCATTAACGCAGGTGACGGAGCAAATCAACATCCTTCACAAACCCTTCTTGACATGTATTCCATATGGAAAACACAAGGTACCCTTAACAACCTGAATATCTTTCTCGTTGGGGACCTGAAATATGGACGTACAGTGCATTCACTCCTGATAGCAATGTCCGAATTCAATACCACATTCTATTTCGTCGCCCCGGAAGAACTTAAAATGCCGGAAGAATACAAGCTTTTCCTAGACTAAAAAGGACTGAAATATTACGAATGTCGCGATTTCTATGAATACGTGAAAGATGCAGATATCATTTATATGACCCGTGTGCAACAGGAAAGATTTACTGACCCGATTGAATATGAAAGGGTGAAAAATGTATATATCCTGCAAAGGGCAATGCTTGAAGGTTCGAAGCCCAATATGAAAGTGTTGCATCCATTGCCAAGAGTAAATGAAATTGCCCTTGATGTGGATGATTCTCCGCAGGCTTATTATTTTCAGCAAGCCCTGAACGGCGAGTATACCAGGCAGGCTATAA
>CAYSAH010000441.1:0-3633 GCA_964428945.1 uncultured Bacteroidaceae bacterium
CAATTGGTCCAGCTGGAGGATTTTTTTACGAACATGGTACTTTTAAATATAAAGGTAAAGAATACGGAATATTTGCCTTAGGGTTTGGTGTTGGATAGAATTTTGGGGCAAGTGTTGGTCCCTTTGTAATTAGAGCAGATCCAGATACCTTTAATCCATCAATGTTAAATGGAGCTGGTTTTCAAATTAATGCTGCATGGGAAAAATCAGACAATATAAATTCAGAGATAAAATAAAAAAAAGCCCCTGATTTCCGGGGCTTTTTTTATGTTTGATTCTATCTCACCTTTATCATCCTCAGCGATAAACTTTGATCCTGCTGCCTGCTTTCTGTCTTCAGGTTAAGAAAATATTCACCCTTGGGGAGGCTGATCCCATTGTTATCAGTTCCATTCCATTCAAATTCATAGTCACCCGGTGACAGTTGTTTTTCTTTCTTAAAGAAGACTTTTTGTCCTTTGATGTTATAAATGTTGTAATTTACAATTCCAGCCTGTTTCATGCTGTATCTGATGGTTGTTTTCTCACTAAAAGGATTGGGATAATTAGAAAGGGCATCCGGTTCTGAATTATAAATTGAAAAACCCACCTCTCCGTTTTCAACCAGGGGGTTAACCAATTCTATACCTTCTGTCTTTCCCATATTTCTTGAGTATCTTTTATCTGTGGCATTGTTCCAGTGTTCATAAACACCCATGCTGCCCAGGACACTTCCATCGTTTTCAGGATCGTAAGCAAAGGGTCGTAAAGTCGGATCAGCAGCCTGGCGCAAGAAATCGTCTGTACCCGGAAAATGAGGGAATGGTCCTTTGTCATCCGTAGGATTTCCTCCTTCTGTCGGATGATCTTCATCGAATTCTTCGAATAAAAAGTCGAAGCAGACAGATTCTATGGCAACAGGATCCTGTGAAAGGAACAGTGATGAAGGCCAGTCATTGTTAAATGGAGCCATGCCGAATTTTACCGGAGGATGTCCCCAGTTTGTTGATCCCCATAGTCCATCGACCAGGAAGAGGATTGTTTTTCCACCCAGGTCCTTATGGCCCATAATGTCAACAAAGCAGCGGTAAGCCCCGTAATCGCCATTCTCAGCTATGCCTGATGCTTCGGGGCAGGGGAGGGAGGGATGCAGATGCCATGCTCCGCTTGTCCAGGGGGCGATTGATCCGAAATGATTTTTACTGCACAAAGAGATTCCGGCCCGGTGGTGTTTCTTGAATACAGGTATATTGATCATATATGAAGCATCAATATATGCTGTTGGCAGTGGGTCGACTATATTTCCGTCGCTTGTATAAAGTACATCATCAGTCTTTGTGGCTGTTGCATTTTTTCCCCAATACTTTACATCAGGAAAATCAGTTTTGCAGTAGTCATATGTATAACCAGGCATTGGACAGTTGGGATCACCGATAAAGATATCCTTTTGCGCAACACCTGCATGGTTTACCAGCTGATCGATAATGGCATAGGTGATCTGGGGGGAGGTATTTATACAATGATTCCCGTTATTCGTTGCATTGTTATTGGTTTTTATTACAATATCCTCTCCGCCTGTATATCCAACATCACCATTCCCGACCTTATTGTTGTAATATTTAAAAATCGCTGTCCACGCTGCCTCGTCATCCGAGGTGCCGGTCATAATCTGAAGTCCTTCTGACAACATCGTGCTAACTACAGTCTGATCCGTACTTTGATACCAGTAATCACCGAATGTATTAGTACATCCCTTTTCAGTTGCATCCGGATTATATTGCCAGACAACGCGACCCGGAAATATTCCGACTCCGTTACCTATTACTTCGTTGGGTATTTGATATTCTACCAGGGGATTGGCTTTTAACTTCAGGTTATAGCTAAGCATCGTAAGCATGCCAACCATCAAACCTGCAACTGCCAGGCCAACTGAAAGCAGGTACTTTGCTTTTCTGAAACGGTCCTTTGCCTTGCGCATAAGCATGGTAAAAGAAGTAATTCCAATTAAATATACAACAAGGGAAGAAGCCAGGGGAAGTGCTGCTTTCATGCAGGGGTAGGCTGCCCTTGAAGGTTTGGGAATAACTCTGACCAGGAACCAGATCAAAGAACCGATTCCGGTTACGAAGAATAAGACTTTTGTTCCCCATTTAAGATAGTGTTTGTAGATTGTAGTGATCATAATTGTCAGGTTTTAATTAGCAGGTAAAGTAGTATGTGATATATTGAGGTTCCTAATTTAATTAAAATATTAAGTTGATTCAATTTGAATAAGGTTGGACATCCCCCATTTTTACTGGCTTATTACCTGTTCCTCTCCTGAAACAATAGCTCAGCTTCAAATGCAGTGGAATTGAATGAAAATATTGGGGTATGTCAGGGAATAAGGGGTTTGTACAGATTCCCCGAAGTGTCCGGGAATTGGCCGGGACATTTACCTGCAAGACCTTTCAGCAAAAAGTGTTAAGGTATTTTGGCAGGCTCTTTTCATATTTACTGAATGAAACTGGGTTTGCGGAAGGGCCTGGAATGACAATTTTATGGTAATTTTATTCTGTTTTACAGAAAATATGATCAGAGAAGCATGTGTTGAAACTTTAGAGGAAGCCCTGAATGCTGAGGCCCTTCGCGCCGACAGGATCGAACTGTGTTCTGATCTGCACATGGACGGACTGACACCATCCAATGAGCTTATCAGGGAAGTGAAACATAAGCTGGGCATTCCGGTGAAGGTTATGATCAGGCCACGTCCCGGTAACTTTAATTATTCCCGCGCTGAGATTGAAGAAATGCTTGGAAGCATTGCTTTTTGCAGGTCGGAGCAGGTGGAGGGGGTTGTTTTTGGTGTGTTGAATAGTGAGAATGAGCTTGACATACCGGCAATAAAGACTTTATCAATTTCAGCAGCCCCCATGAAGGTTACCATTCACAAGGCAATTGATCTCACAACTGATCCAATAAGGGAATTAGAAAGGCTTATTGAAGCTGGGGGTATTCACAGTGTACTTTCTTCAGGGAAAGCTCCCACAGCTATTGAAGGGGCAGCAATGTTGCAAAGGATGATATTTACTGCCGGGCAGAGAATTGAAATTATAGTGGCAGGCAGGGTCACCTTTGAAAACCTCGGGGAAGTCAGCCGGCTAATCCACGCTGATGCCTATCATGGAAGGAAAATCCTGGGAAATTTAAATAACCTGACTTTTTGATTTCCTTTTAAAAGTCGAGGCAGGCAGCATCAGGCTTCCTGGATTATCCGGTGATCTGTATAAATTAAACAAATTTATTTCGTAATACTTTCAGGTGTCGCGGACACAAAAATTTCTTCGAACAGGATCAGCAGGATTTTTAAACTTTTCACCCCGGGAGCCCACCCTATAATTTTATCCCCATCACTATGATATCATCTATCTGGTTTACTTCTTTCATCCAGTCATTCAGAATTCTTTCGAGTTCCACCTTTTGAAGGTTCATTGAATTTTTGTGCAGTGCTGTGAGTGAGGCCTTGAAGTTTTTTATCATGAATTTCTTGCCGGCAGGACCGCCGAACTGGTCGGGGAAGCCATCTGAAAATGTATAGATTACATCGTTTTCCTTGTAGATTATTTCATGATTGGTAAAGGATTTTTTATCGTTGGCATGGATACCTATTGGCAT
>CAYSAH010000442.1:0-3633 GCA_964428945.1 uncultured Bacteroidaceae bacterium
CCGAGGGACGCCATCTTTTCGGATTGGATGAGCTGGGATTGGGTGGCTTTGAGTGTTTCATGAGCTTTACCAAGTTCAAGATAGGCTTTTTCAATTTCCTTAGCCTGGGTCAGCTCTTTGTCTCTGGCCAGCGCCTGTTGCTTCTCAAGTATCCTTCTTCTTTGAACCCGATCAATTCCATATATAATCAGTAGAAATAGGATCCCGTATGAAATGTATGCCCAGGTTGTTTTCCACCACGGCGGCGATATAATAATCCGTAATATCTTTCCTTCATCATTCCAGATGCCGTCTCCATTGGAACCTTTAACCCGAAAAATATATTCACCCGGCGACAGGTTTGTATAAGAAACAAAATTCCGGTCCGTTGATATCCAGTGATCATTAAATCCTTCCAGCATATAAATGATCTTATTTTTTTCCGGTCTTGAAAAATGGATAGATGCAAACTCAAAGGAAATGTTGTTTTGTGTATAAGAAAGATCAAGCTCTTCAAGCCACAAAATACTTTTTGCAGGTTTTACCAGGGCCGAATCTGATTTTAGCGATATATCATTCACTTTTATATCGCAGATCACTATATCGGGTTTGACTTCATTTATTTTTCCGGGAAAGAATGAAGTAATACCGTCAACACTTCCGAATATAATTTCGCCCTCTTTGCTGATCCAGCTCGCAGTGCTGCTGGTAAAGCCCCGAAGCCCGTCTCTCGTATCAAAATTGACAAAATTCCATTTATCCCTGGGCGCATTTTTATTCAGCTTTGACAATCCAACGGAAGTACTGATCCAAAGATTACCCTGAAGATCTTCAATGATTGAATTTACAAGGCTTGAAGGAAGACCGTCTCTTTGGTCATACTTCTCAATCTTTTCTGTTTCCGGGTCAAATCTTACCAAACAATTAACCGTTGCAACCCAAACGATGCCTTCTTTATCCTCAAAAATGTCAGTAATAGAATTAGAGGGGGAAAACTTATTTTTCAAGTCATAATTGTATTGCCTGAAATTGCCGGAAGCAAGATCGTATTTAAAGAAACTATTGAACCGTGAACCCAACCAGATCACATCAGGATATCTTTTACTAAATTCAATACAGTTTCCTATTTCGAGTGGCAAATACTTATCGGAGCTTAATTCCTTCTGGTTCATCTCCTGAATACTCATGAATTCGGATTCACTCAAACTCAATACCTGAATTCCATACCAGGCTGAGTCGGTCGGTGGGAGCACATTCCAGTTTCCGTATGAATTCCCGACATCGGATGAAAAAGTAATTTTATAATCCCCTTTTTTCAGATCCATGCATTCCACAGCAATGCGGTTTTTAAATCCCCCTCCGATATTAAAAGTCCGGGATAAATCATCCATTGACCAGATTAGTTTTCCATCACCTGTTAATAGAGAACCCTTATCGTATAATCCATCATTGCCTTGAACCATTCGACCTTCACCAACCGAAATAATAAGAACTTTCTGATCACTGTTTAATGAAAAGTTTTTCTCCAGATTGGAAGCTTCACCTACTTTTAAAATAGAAGCCATTGGTTCCCGTGATTTCGATATTTCCCTGACCTTTTCAATGAGCGCTTCACTCATCATTTTGGTCATAATGGTTGGCAAGAGCGTGAATTCGTTTATGTCAGGATTGAATTTCTCAAATCCATAATGCGAAGCAGCCCAGATGTTTCCCGATAAATCTATTTTCATCGAGTTTATATTATAACTTGTTGACTTTCTTTCGTGCGGTGATCGAACGGTAATCAAAGCATTCAGCTTATTCAGCTTATTGAGCCCGGAATTATTGAACGCGAACCAAATATTACCTGCATTATCTGACGCAAGGCTCTGAATATTAATAATCCCAGCCAGTCTGACCGAAGGATCAAAATTTATTTTTAATTCATCTGACTTTTTGCTCCCGAGGTTATAAGAAAATAATCCCTTTGTCGATGTACCAACAATTATTTCATTCTCTTGCTGCGAACCGGCAATAACTGTGACTGCACTTGTGCCGGAAGTTATGATATCCGAAGCTTTAAGTTTTAAATAATTGAAGGGCTCCCTTAGCGGATCAAATTTTGTTAGTCCTGAACCCCATGTTGATATCCATAGTATGCCGTATTTATCTTTAAATAATGTCTGAATTACAGTCCTTTCAGCAATGTCTGAATCACTGACCCCGTAATCGAATTTCCGCACATCTTTGGTTTCAGGATCAACCCTGAAAAGTCCTTGCGCATAAACGCCTATCCATATATACCCATCATCATCCTGAACTATACCGGTAATATTATCGTTAGTAGTAGGATTTTTGAAGAGTCCGGATAAATTATATTCTTCTATTTCTTTGAACTGAGGTATGTATTTTATCAATTGGCTGTCACCTCCAAACCATATATTGCCTGAATCATCTTCATAAATAACATTTATTTTTACCGGGCTGAAATTTGTATTATGGAAATAAGGCTGAAATAACTTGAGCTTATCATTATATATTTTAATGCCAGATACATAATCGGCAGCCAGAATATCTCCATTCTTCAATTCAGTTATACTATAAACATTTCCCCAGCGGCCATTAATATTCGAGGAATCAAGATTTACCTGTTCAAATATATTTTTTGATTTTTCAAATCTTTGTATTCCGTGATTTGTGGATCCAAACCATACGCGTCCCTTAGAATCGGTAAATGCAGTTAAGAATTCCGATATATTAGTTACACCCCCTGTTTCTATCGGATACGCTGCAAATTTTTCATTTTCAGGATCATAACTTGCGATTTCGTTCCCATAAATACCTACCCAGAGAAATCCGTCAGCGTCTTCTGCTATCGCAAAGCAATTATTATTTGGAATTGAGGTTGAATCATTCGGGTCATTTTTAAAAACTACAATTGTGTTACCGTCGTACCTGTTCAGCCCATCTGTAGTAGATACCCAGAGAAACCCATTCCTGTCCTGAAAGATACTTTGAACGGTAGAATTCGAAAGCCCTTCAGGAATGGAAATGTTTTCAAAAAGGTAGTTCCTCTGGGCGAAGCTGTATGATGTAATGATCAAACAAAATATCACACTGCTGACTATGAATTTTATTATTTGAGTTAAAATCGGCATTCTAAACATTAATTAATTTCATTTTGTTTTTCGGCGTCTCTCGTATCATTTGCATTATAAACAGGGATTTGAATAATGAACGCACACCCTTCCCCGTCTTTTGTATCCATGCTCAACTCCCCACCATGAGCCTTAACAATATCATAGCTCAATGATAATCCCAATCCCGTTCCCTGCCCGGTGGGTTTTGTAGTGAAAAAAGGCTGGAAGATTTTATTTTTAATATCGTCCGGAATGCCATTACCGTTGTCCTTAACTGAAATCAAAATATTGTGGCCTGTCTTATTTGTACTCACTGATACGGTTGGTTCGTAATCCTTCTGACCTGTCAGCGTTGATAAACCTGACAGGTCTATTGCCAGTTGTTTCTTCTTCTCATCCACAGCATAAAATGCATTGGTAATCAGATTCAAGATAACACGGCCGATATCCTGGGGAATGATATTGATTTTTCCGATGGATTCATCAAAATCTGTTTTCATCGTTGCATTGAAGGATTTATCTTTTGCCCTCAATC
>CAYSAH010000443.1:0-3628 GCA_964428945.1 uncultured Bacteroidaceae bacterium
CTATCAAACCCTTACAATTTTGAGCAAATATACAAAAGCTTAAATTCCCCATAATCCCGCGGCATACATATATTGCGTGTATGCAAGCGTTTACACATTTCTTCCTATCGTATCATAACATGTTTGATATTGTTTTTCTATTATATTGCAGGCATTTGATATTTTATTTGAAACAATAATATTGTTATCTATTAGCTTCTTCAATTCACTAGATATTTGCTCTCCATTAATTTCATCAATCTCAAATACCCAATCTGATAATCCAACATCATAGTACATTTGTCCTCTAATTTTATCTTCTTTTTGACGAAAATAAAAAGCGGGAGTATTTAAAGGGCCGGTTTAAGGCTTAATGTTGATGATATGTGCAGTGCCGGCGAAATTTTTACAAGCTATTTGCTAAAGCTTTGAGATTATCGCTGTTAAGCGGGGCTTTGGCAATGTGCGTGCAAAAACTTAAATATTTGGTTTATCAATATTCAATTGAAGAGTGACATGCGCTAAATGTATATCCTTGCTGTACCTGAATCCGTCCTACTCCTTCAGTCGCTCTGTATCATAGGGCACCAGCCAGGCCCAGGGATCCACCCCGCCAATCCGGACCAGGATCGTCGGTATATATTTTATTCGCTTGTGTTTCGTACCTGGAAATTAAAAACTGCTAAGCCCCGTTTCAAGGGACTTAGCAGTCTTAAAGGTTATTTTTTCAATCTTTCCCGAATCCTGTCCTTGTACAAAATAAAGAAGAGTACATTAAAGATCACGATCTGTCCTGTCCCGGCAAGAATGAATGCCATTACTGAACCTGGCAGCCACTTTCCGGAAATATGCATGGAGATCCCTATGACGAGGAACAGGAGTCCAAAAACCAGGAAACTGAAAAGCTTGATTTTTGCAAATGTTTTCATCTGTTTTTCATTTAGAATTAACATATTGAAGAAGGCCCGGAACCTATGCAACTCACTGCAATTGCAGCTAAAAATTCTTTTCCGATAATGGTAAAAGCTATTGTCCCATACCATTTTGATGAAAAATAGCTCAATGTACAGTCCATACAACCCTCCCAATCTTCCATACGGCGGCAACATTTGGTTGGCTGCACTTCCTTAAGAAGCTTATCATTGTGCCCGTTATAATTCGTATTCAATTCATAAATGCTGTTGCTGAATTCATTCATCAACACATTATCGGATCTGATATATTCACCGACTTCATTGTTGCTGTTGAAGGTCAGACCATAATGTAAATTCCCGTCAAGGGTCCTTAGCCTGAATTCTGTCATTCCTTTATCCTTCATATTGAATTCTGCAATATTTACCTGGTAAATATCCCCGTACCTGTAAACGATCAGGGAGTTTTCCGACCTTAGGTATGGAACCGAATACATAAGGATATCCGTATTGTTCATATGGTATTTCCTGATCCCGTCGATGTTGAGGGATGACAGGTCGATGCCCTGATCGCTGATGCGCTGAACAATTTCCTCCTGCTCCTGGTTACTGCCCAGCAATTCTACAAGGTAAATATGGTTGTCAAGCGGATTATCACTTACTCTTCCCAGCAATTCAGTATCTTCAAAGAGTATTACGTTCTTTGTGGGATCTGCAGGCTCATCTCTCGTCGATTCGGAACAACTTTTCAAAACAAGCACCGATACCAGTCCAAGCAACAGACTGATTGCATAAATGTTCTTTTTCATAATAGGTTTATTTGAAATTTTAAGTATTTAATTTTTTCGAATGTATTCATACTGAATACCGCTAAGAGGATGGTAATCGATATTTGTGCCGGTCCGGACTCTTATTTGCATACATCGGTCACCCCGGAAATCTTGCCTTACTCTGTTATGGCTTTTCAGGAACCGCCTTCACCTGATCAGGTTGAATTCTTACTTTCATACCAGGGTACTGTCCATGCTTGGCCTTTGCCGGGATACCCTTACTTCCCCTTAATGTGTTAAGCAGGTGATTTCTCGTGTCCTTTGGATACTTTTTTTTGCATTTTTTTTACATGGAATCATAAAATGCTAAAAAATAGAAGTTTACAGGGAGGATTTTTTTTGGTTTGAAGCTCTCCCAAAAGATTTTATCTTTGAATTTCAATTTATAAATACAGGTTCGATGAAAAAATATTCTTTATTTATACTGTTAACCATCCTGGTAGTGGTCAGCAGCTGCTCCTCAGGGTCTGTGTCGCTTGCTGAGCTTACCGATAGTCAGCTGTCGCTTGCTGTTGAACAATACAAGGCAATGGACGCAAGCCTGCCCGACGGACTCCTTCCAAGAAGCACAAACAGCAAAACGGGCGAACTCGTCACTTCAGGGTCGGACTGGTGGTGCAGCGGTTTTTTCCCGGGTTCCCTGTGGTACCTTTACGAGGCTACCGGAGATCCTGATCTGAAGGACCTTGCCATGAAGCGAACAAGGCTCATTGAAAAGGAACAATTTAACAGGGGTACGCACGACCTTGGATTTATGATCAATGATTCTTATGGTCAGGGTTTGCGTATCGCCGGATTGGATGAATATAAACCTGTAATGATAAATGCTGCCTACAGTCTTTCATCAAGATACAGGGAAAAGGTGGGTTGTATCCGGTCATGGGATCATGGAAACTGGACCTTCCCTGTGATCATCGATAATATGATGAACCTTGAGTTCCTGATGTGGGCTTTCAGGGAAACAGGTGATTCAGGTTTTTATAAAATTTGCATCACCCATTCAATAAACACCATGAAGAACCACTTCAGGGAGGATTACAGCAGCTATCACCTGGTCGATTATGACACCCTTTCCGGGGCGGTGCTGAAGCGGCAGACGGACCAGGGCTTTGCCGACGAATCAGCCTGGGCAAGGGGGCAATCCTGGGGACTTTATGGCTTCGTAACGATGTATCGCGATACGAAGGATGAGCCCTTTCTGCATCAGGCCATTAACATTGCCGGTTTCCTGCTGGACCATCCTGGTATGCCGGGAGATGGGATTCCATACTGGGATTATAATGCCCCGGATATACCTGGCGCACCTCGTGATGCCTCTGCAGCTGCTATAATGGCCTCTGCCCTGATAGAACTCAGCACCTATGTTGACGAAGCATTGGCCAAAAAATACCTGGCATTTGCCGAAAAGATCCTCAGGACTCTTTCATCTCCCGAATACCGGGCAGGGGTGGGGGAGAACAATAATTTCCTGCTTAAGCATTCTGTGGGCAACCTTCCCGGAAATTCAGAGGTGGATGTTCCGCTGACCTATGCCGATTATTATTACATTGAGGCACTTCTGAGAATGAAGAACCTTTAACAAATTCAGGACTTTCCCTGGATTGTTGCACCACAGCGCATAACAGTAATCATAAATAGGGGAGAGCAGCGGATATATGAAGTCAATGCTTCCTGTGTTCCGCACCAGGACTTTATTTATCTTCTTCACAGGCTTAATGAGTCAGGTGTTACCTCCTGGTGCATGCAGCTTAGATGTACGTCGCATTCAGCAGTTTTAGGGAAGTCGTGACTTTTCCTCTATCCTTCCTAAAAACACACCGTGCGAATACACACTCACTTCTAATTTCGAATTAACTTCGCCAAGGTCTTCCTGCCCCTTGCCGTGGCCGGCGTCGCCGCCCTCGTCTT
>CAYSAH010000444.1:0-3619 GCA_964428945.1 uncultured Bacteroidaceae bacterium
CCTTGTGCCTTGTGCCTTGCGCCTTGTGCCTTGTGCCTCCCGCCTTGCGCCTTGTGCCTTGTGCCTTGCGCCTTCTCTTACAAAGAACCTGCCTTAATGATCTTTTCCCTGTAGCTGCCCAATTCACCTTCAACCACGAGGAGATAGGGACCATCGGGAAGAAAGCCGAGATCCAGCTGGAGGGGATTGGAGTCGATCTCCCTGCTCAGAAGTAGTTTGCCATTCATATCCAAAACCCTCAGGGTATCAAAATCCGATGATTGGAAAAAGCTTAGCATAAGGCTTTCCTGGAAAGGATTAGGCCCCACCACGATCTTGTTTTCAAAGGCCCGTTTGGAAATAACACTGCCCTTTGCAAGTAGTTTTTTATCGGGATCAAATACGATCTTTGTAATATAGGAAGCAAACGGGATCGTGAACAGCTGCTCATTCCTGTCCTGGTAAAGCCTGATCCTCTGATCTCCATCCATTGTCTGAATTTCAAGATCAAAGGGAGTTCTGAACAAAGGCGTTTCTTCAGAACTGGATTCCTGCAGGCTCTGGATGTAAAGTGTGTCATTTTTACTGGTCCAGGAAAGATAAAATACAGGATGCCCCTTTCCATAATACCATTGATCGAAAAAACAGGAGAAATCAATACCACTGATGCTGTCGAGTACTTCCCGGAACTGGGCGGCAGTAGCATGTTTACCAGTAAATTTCTCAGAATAACTTTTCAGAACACCAAAGAACTGCCCGTCATTATCCAGGACGTACCTGATCATATGCAACAATACAGCGCCTTTCTTATATGAAAGTCCGTAATCAAAAACCCTGAACTCATTTTCAGCATCTTCCAGCGGGACATACACTGATCCGTTTTCCTGCAAGGCTGTATTCATCGCATATTCCATCCAGTCGCTTGCATTCTGCTTTCCATAGAGTGCGTCAAGTGCCAGGTATTCGAAGTAGGACGCAAAACCCTCGTTTATCCAGATATCCTGCCATGTTCCGCAGGTAACATTATCGCCAAACCACATATGCGCCAGCTCGTGTGCCACAAGAGTAAAGTTAAAATTGGAAAGGGTAGTCATCGTCTGGTGTTCCATTCCTCCTCCAAGGGGCGCCACTGAATGCCCGTATTTCTCCTTTGAAAAGGGATAATCTGTTACCAGCTCAGAAAAGAGCGTTATCATGTCCCCGGTAGCGTCTATCCTGCTTTTCCAGTTAGAAAAATATTCGTCATCGTCGTAAATGAAATTCTGAACCAGCACGGAATCATCCGGACCGGATAAAGGGGCATAAAACGAATAATCCCGGTAATCGGCCACTGCAAAAGAAATAAGATAATAAGCTATCGGATAATAGGAGCGCCATTTTAACTTGTGTTTGCCTCCCGGCAGGTCTTCAATCTCGCGCAGTAATCCATTAGAGCCGGCAAGCAGTCCTTTATCACAGGTCAGATCCACCCACACCGAATCAGCTTTGTCAGTAAGCACCTGTTTTACAGGGAACCAGTCCCTTGCATTCAGCGGTTCAGAAAGTGTATAGGTAACATATTGTTTATTTGTATTGTCGTATGCCGAAGTGATACCGGCGAAAAATCCACGATTCTGTCCGGCATCACCTTTGTAATAAACAGTTACGGAAAATGTGCTGCCCCGGCTTTGGCTCACCGGAATATATACTGCATCGTTCCTGTGAATATATCCTGAATTTTCGATCCCGTCTGCTTCAATGCCTGTGATCTCCATGGGATCCAACAACTGGAAGACAATCGTGTCCATCTCATCCAATGCTTCAACCTGGACAGTGGTAAACCCTTCGATCCAGGTACTTACATTCGATACTTCAAGACTGATATGATAGAATTTCACATCATATTTTGATAAATAATCATCAAACAATGGATTTTTATATACTTCCGTATAATGATGGTCCACAGGACATGATTCAAATTGCTGTGCACTCAGCCATACCGGCAGGAGCAATATCAGAATTAAGATCCTCTTCAATTTCTTACCATTTAAACCTGTGGATCGTCACCTGGCGGTACTCTTCGCCGGGGTGCAGGAGGGTTGATGGAAATGATTTTTTGTTTGGAGCATCAGGAAAATGCTGTGTTTCGAGGCAGAGGGCAGCATGTTTTTTATATACGAGCCCTCCTTTTCCTTTAATGGAATCTATGTAATTGGAGGTATACAACTGCACGCCTGGTTCGGTGGTAAGGACGTCCATGGACCTGCCACTTCCCTCGTGGTATACGCTGGCGATCCTGTTCAATTCCCCATCGTAATTATTCACAACATAATTAATATCGTAGCCAGGTTCGGTCATCCTTATATCCTCACCTATCGCCTTGGAGGCACGGAAATCGAAACATGTGCCATTCACATATATAATGTTCCCTGTTGCAATAGATTCATTGTCCAACTCAGTAAGCATATCTGCATCGATCATCAGCTCATGGTCAAGAATATCGCCCTTGCAATTGTTCAGGTTGAAATATGAATGGTTGGTAAGGTTAACATGCGTGGTTTTGTCAGTAGTTGACCTGTATGCGATGATCAGTTCATTCCGGTCGTTCAGGGTATAATCGACTTCCACCATGAGGTTTCCCGGGTAGCCCTCTTCCATATCCGGGCTCAGGTATCCCATTTTTACCCCAACGGATTCAAGTGTTTTTTCTGTTGAAGCTGTCCAGAGCACCTTATCAAAACCTGCGATCCCTCCGTGCAGGTGGTTCGGACCATTGTTGGCAGCAAGTTCATACTTCTGGCCTTCAAGTGTAAATGAAGCTCTTCCTATCCTGTTCGCCACCCTGCCGATGATCGCCCCAAAATAGGGATGATCGCCCAGGTATCCATCCAGGCTATCAAAGCCAAGCACGATATCCCCCGGTCGCTTGTGCCTGTCCGGTATACGTATGGATGTTATAATGCCGCCATAATTGATAATATCAACTTCCATTCCGCTGTCGTTGCTGAGTGAAAAAAGTGTTACCTCCCTGCCATCAGGCAGCTTTCCAAAACTTCTTTTTGTGATTTCCATAGGGTTTGTATTTGGCCTAAAGTTAATAGCTTGTATTCAGAGGAAAAAGAAAAATCTGTATTCTTCATTTTTTTCTTTCTTAGATAGCCTGTCAGGCTTATATTTGCTGCATGGAATTTATAATGCACGATAGCGGGGAAACCAGAATTGCAGAGCTTAAAAAAAGCAGTGCTATTGTCATCGGTATTGACGAGGTTATGGACCTTATTGGAAATGCTGATTACCAGGGAGCCAGGAAGGTGATGATCCATGCAGACCAACTTCCTCCGGAATTCTTTGACCTGAAGACCGGCATAGCCGGAGAGATCCTGCAAAAATTCTCCAATTACCGGATGCAGCTGGCTATTGTGGGCGATTTCAGGGAAGTGAGCAGCAAGGCGCTGCGTGATTTTATTTTTGAAAGCAATAAACGGAGACAAATATGCTTCGCCGGGAGCGTGGAAGAAGGTCTTGAACTCCTGGATTGAGAGGTACAGCAAGCTGCTGGTCTTTTAGGGTCCACAGATAGACAGAATAAACACGGATGGGCAGCAATAGGAGTACTTAGGAGTACTTAGGAGTACTTAGGAGTACTTAGGAGTACTTAGGA
>CAYSAH010000445.1:0-3610 GCA_964428945.1 uncultured Bacteroidaceae bacterium
GACTTGGTTTTTGATACAAGTTACAAAACCCGGAACCGGATTATGAATCAGATTTTTTAACGCCCGGGGAAAGTTTCTTAACGCCGGGGTTTATTCGCTGAACGCATCTTTCTATAAGATAAAAAATATTTCTTATTTTATTATAAGCTTTTTTGTTATTATATCATTCTCAGTCGCTAAATTCACGAAATAGATACCTGGAATAATATTGTCAGCATCCAGTGTATAATTATGAAGACCCGGATTTAAAGTGCCTTGAAATATATTTTCCCTTCTCTGACCACTGATGCAATAAATAGATAAAGAAATTTTTTGCTTTTTGAATATTTCAAAAGAAATAGTAGCAGCGTTATTTGAAGGATTCGGATAAATACTCATCTTGATATTACCGTCTTCAGCCTCTTCGGAAATATTTGTAAGTAACAATGCATAATCAAATAGATATTCCACTATGGTATCTACATATTGTTCCGAATTGGTCACAATTACCACTCCACTGTTCTCCTCTTCGCAAAAATATAACTGGGCTGCATAACCCAGAGTGCTACCACCATTGTGTCCCCATACAATACGAGATCCAAGATCGGTTCTTTGAAACATTCCAAGTCCTGTGAGTCCGTATGAACTAGCCCAACTCGGGTTTTGGACAGTAGACATAGAATCAATCGCATCAGATGATAAGATATTCAAACCATTAAACAATCCTCCATTTAGCAGCATAATATTAAAATTTGCCAGTTCCAAGGCTGTTGTGCGAAAAGAAACACCCGGATATCCTGCTGTACCAATATGAACATTTGGTGAAAAATTACCACCTGAATATGTATAGCCTATTGCCAGGTTATTAAGGTTCAATTCATCGAGAAACCAGGCTGAATTATCCATCTCCAGTGGATTTAGCATTGAGGCTCTTGCATATTGATTAAAAGTAAGACCAGTAAGCGGTTCAATCAGATATCCCAGTAAAGCGATCCCTACATTGGAATAATGATAATTGGTGCCGGGAGTTAAATTATAATAATTATTAATTACGTAATGTGTTCCCCCGGGACATAAGTAATTTTCCAAAAACGAAGCCAAAGATTCCGTAGGGTCTCCTAATACAATATAATTTTCTATCAGCCAATCTCTTATACTTGATGTATGTGACATGATCATGCGTGGAGTAATACTATCGATATCATTATATTGGTTGGTGATCTGAAATGATATGATATCGTTAACGGTTTGTTCCAAACCCAGCAATTGTTCGTCCCACAATTGCATAGCGCATGCCGTAGTGACAGTCTTTCCTAGTGAAAAAACGTTGAACAAGGTTGAATCGTGCACCGGAAGACTATCTTCAAGGTTCATATACCCGTAATTATTATTCCATACAACTGAATCTCCAATGATAATGCAAGCTGATAATCCCGGCACATGGAAAATTTCCATTTGTTCAATAATAAATTCATCAATCTCGGAAAGAACCTTTTTTTGAGATGAAATTGACTGTCCTGTAATAGAAAGTGTCAGGCTCAATCCGAATACAATTAGAGTTAATTTGGTTTTTTTCATGATGATTTGTTTTTGTAAATGTTTCTTGTTTTTGCTTGCATATAACATAAATGTAAGAAATGGGAATCCCAGGTATGAAGAGAATTTCTTAACGCCCGGGGAAAGTTTCTTAACGCTGGGGTTTATTCTCTGAACGCTGAGATTTGTTCCGGGAAGAAAAGATTGAAAAGGGAATCTCAGGAACCGGACACCGGCAGCTCAAATTCTACCCGTGTCCCTGCAGGATTGCCGTCAGGATCATAAAGATCGGTTATACGGAAGGTGTCTTTGCGGCGTTTTTTACGGTTTATGATCTGAAGCCGTTCATGCGTTATATCTGAAGACATGGACCGCTGGAACTTTTCTCCTGTAGAACCGAGCTGTGTTGCAGCCTGCCTGCCGATCCCATCATCCTCCACCATGAAATGAAGAGACCTGCCATTCATGCGGAAGCGGACCAGGATATTTCCCTGGCCTTTCTTGTGACGGATGCCATGTTCAACGGCATTTTCAATGAATGGCTGGGTCAGCATCGGTGGCACCTGGATCATTTCCGGATCAATTTCCGGATCGATCTCTATGGTAAATTCAAATTTATTGCTGTGGCGCAATTTCTGAAGTTCGAGATAGTCCCTTATCAGGTCGATATCGGTCTGAAGATCAATATACTCTTCCCGTGAGCCTTCCAGGATATTTCGGATCAGGCGTGAAAAGTAGGTGAGATATTTCGAAGCTTTAAGGGCATCTTGTTTAAAGATGGAGTCCTGGATGTTGGTCAGGGCATTGAAGATAAAATGAGGGTTCATCTGGGAGCGGAGTAGCCGGTGTTCTATGAGTATAACCTCCTGCTGTGCCTTCATCCTGCTGTTGCGCATAATAAGCATGAAAAACAACACGATGATAATGATTAACGCAGTAAGCGCGAACATAAAATAACGGTTTTGAAGCATCTTCATGTCTTGCACCTCCCTGGCCAGTTCCATCTGTCTCAGTTCCTCTTCGCTCTTGCTTAAGTGATATACCGCGTCAACCTGGTTGATCTTTTTCAACACGTCAAGATCGAAGATCTCTTTGTTAAGCAGGTTGTAACGGTTCATATAGTGCCAGGCGAGTGAGAGTGAGTCCATTTGCACATAGATTTGTGACAGCCCCTGGCAGCATTCCATGGAGATCCTCTTCAATCCTGCCTGGTCTGCCAGTTCAAGTGCATCTGTCAGGAGTTTCTTCGATCTACCCTTATCTCCTTTCCCAAGCCAGTAAAGGCCAAGAGCCCTTGACACCTCTGCCTGGTCGTTTAAAAAATCGTAATGATTGAATATGCGGTTTGCTTTTTCACTCATTTCCAGAAACTCTTTCTCCTTTCCAAGGGTAAGCGAGAGTTTGCCAAGTTCATGGTAGATCCTCCCCTCCATGATCGGAATATTCATTGTGGTTGCGATGTCCAACGCCCATTTCAGGTAGAAAATGGCTGTATCAATATCAGGCATCAGACTATAAGTGATCCCCAATTCTTTTATCGCCCGGGCCTGTCCGTACGAGTCCGGCGCCCCTGCTGCATCCTGGTACGAATGGTTCAAAAAGTCGATGGAAAGCTCGTGCTTATCCCAGTCCCTGTATAATATACCCAAAAGTAGCCGGGTCTGGGCAATGCTTGTTTTGATGGTCCTGGTCCTGAAACTTTCACTGATCCTAGGCCTTGTGTAATCTGTCCAGTATTCATCATATCTCAACTTACGGGCAAGTGCCGAGTCCAGGTGTTCCATTGCGAGAAAATAATTCCCCTTCATCATATACGTCTCCCCCAATCCATCATCACAGATGGCTATTCCGAGCTCATCTTCAACCTGTATCCTGATATTTTTTGATCTCTCAAAATAGAGTAGCGCCGAGTCATAATTCGACTGTCTGAGAAAGACATAAGCGACACCTTCAAGGTAATTTGTCAGATCAATGAGCCCGCCGTACTTACTATTGGCAGTCCCTATCTGGTCGTAGGCAAGAATGGCTCTGCGCTGATAATCCATCGCAAGATTGTAGTTCCCCCATTCCAGGTACGTCCTTGAAATACTGTTAT
>CAYSAH010000446.1:0-3604 GCA_964428945.1 uncultured Bacteroidaceae bacterium
TCAGCGATTAAGGAAGGTACAGTTATAGATCATATTCCGTCCGAAAGTCTGTTTAAAGTTATTTCAATTCTCGGATTAGACAAATTGAATACGCTTGTGACATTCGGTAACAGTTTTGAGAGTAAGAAGCTAGGTAAGAAGGGCATTATTAAAGTTTCGGATGTGTTTTTCACTACGGAGGAAATAAATAAGATCGCTCTTGTGGCCCCCTCTGCAAAGCTAAATATCATTAGGAACTACGAGGTAGTTGATAAGGTAAAGGTTGAAATACCAGATACAGTTCAGGGAATTATTAAATGTGTAAATCCGAAATGCATTACCAATAATGAAGTTGTAACCACCAGGTTCACAGTTATTTCGAAAGACAATGTCAAGCTGAAATGCCATTATTGCGAGAAGATCACCTCCAAGGATAATCTGGATATGATTTGAAGTAAAAAGTAAAAAGTAAAAAGTATGGTTCTAATCACTACTTTTTACTTTTTACATTTTACTTTCCTTTACCTTAACCTGTCCGCAGCTTTCACAAGCAATTCGTCATTCCTGATACCTCTGAATGCAAGGACCAGTAGAACCAGCATAATGGGAGGAATTACGATTCTCCATTGGAAAACGAACTGTAGTCCGCTATAATTGTGCATCATATAGGAAACGTAGTAGTACGCCACACCCATTAGTCCAAGATTAAACACCATCTGAAAAAGAGTCAGACGCATTTGTCTTGGTCTTTTCAAATACGAAAAGATGGTTAGGAATGAAAGTAGAACAGAAAGTGAGACCATGAATGTTAATGGCCAGGTCGATACATTCATTTTCTCTCCATCCAGGTTAAAAACGCCTGAATGTTTCAGGTACAATCCTCCCTCCTCCTGCGTTATGAATGCAAGCGGTCCTGTAAAAAGTACAATTGAAAGTATAAAAACAACAAACAGATAAAGCGATTGTCTGCGCTGAAGCATGGTCCGACAGATTTTTAATTTCCACCCAAACTCAGGGGCAAGCCATCCTTACCTGCACCAATAACAACAATTTTTGAATTAGGTGAATTGGCCAGTGCAAGCGTTGCATCTATTCCCTTCTGCTGTAAAATATTCTGCGTAATTGATGCACTGATTATCCTATTAAAGTCAGCAATACCCTGTGCTTCTATACGCAACCTGTCAGCCTCACTCTTTTCTTTTTCGAGCCTGTACTGGTAAGCCAGAGCTTCCTGCTGCTGCTGCAATTTTGTTTCAATCGCAGATTTAATCTTTTCAGGCAGGATGATCGACCGAATAAGCAAGTCTTTCATATCTATATTTTTAGCTGCCAAGGCTTTACGTGTGGCCTCAATGATTGCAGTTTCCACCTCTGCCCGTTTGGTTGAATAGATTTCTTCTGCTGTAAACCGTCCCGTTACCGCACGAACAGAAGACCGCACATTGGGAATAACCATTACGGAAACATAGTCCTTTCCGATATTTTCATGAAGGTATCCTATTGAATTATGGACCGGGTTAAAGATAACTGTTACATCAACATTGATAGATAATCCACCTTTGTCAAGCACATCCATAGTTTCTTCGCTTTTTTGTTCCCGGACATCATATTTGATCATTTCATTCCAGGGAGCTATTATGTGAAATCCGGGCGCAAAAATATCCTCTTTGTCAAGTCCGCCAGCAAATTTTTTAAAGATAACGGATCGCTCACCTGGCTTGATCACATAGAACATCTGGCTGCCAAAAATCAGGAGAAGTACACCAATAACAGCAACTACAATAATAGAAATTTGAGTTCTTTTTTTCATAAAATATATATTTAAAAGTTAGATTATTGGAAATCAAGGGTTTGAATATAAGCCTTGTTGTTTATAAACTGTTCACGGTAAGGACAAAATTAAACTAATTTTGTTATCAAACCATTAATATAGTGGAAAAGCGAAGTATTGCGAATTCGGAACTTGTACTTACCGCCTCAGGGCAGATCTACCATCTTAACTTATTTCCAGGGGATATTGGTGATATAATTTTCCTGGTCGGAGATCCAGGCAGGGTTGAATTGATGTCAAAATTATTTGATTCCGTTGAATTGAGGATTCATAATCGTGAGTTTGTGACCCACACCGGGTATTTCCGGAATAAAAAAGTCTCGGTGGTATCGACTGGTATAGGTACTGATAATATCGATATTGTCGTAAACGAACTTGATGCGCTTGTGAATATAGACCTGAAGACAAGGCAGATCAAGGACCAGTGCAGGAAACTGACCCTCGTGAGGATCGGTACAAGTGGTGCTTTGCACGAAGATATTGAACCCGGAAGTGTTATCGTCAGCTCAGTTGCCGGCGGACTGGATAATTTGCTTTACTATTACAAGGATATAAATAGTGTTTCTGACAAGAGGCTTTCTGACGAATTCAGTGCCCACATGAATTGGAATCCATTGAACAGTACCCCATATTTTGTAAGGGCATCAGAAAAATTAATGAAACTGATCGGCAGGGAAGATTATTTCCATGGTATAACCTTATCGGCTCCAGGTTTTTACGCTCCCCAGGGAAGATCCTTAAGGCTGGAGGTGGCTGACCCCAATTATATTGATAAAATAAGTAATTTTCGCTCTGATGATTTGCGCATCAATAATTTTGAAATGGAGGGATCTGCACTATACGGTCTGTCAAGACTGGAAGGACACGATGCAATCACAATCTGTATTGCGCTTGCAAACCGGATAACGGGTAAGTTTATTACTGATTATCAGCCTTATATTGAGAATCTTTTGTTAGATGTTTTAAAGCGAATTACTTCAGATGATTAAAAATGCAGAAGAGATGGAGGCCCTGATCAGTCTCCTGGATGATCCTGACAATTCTGTTTTCAATCCGGTTGTTGAGCGACTTGTTGAAATTGGAAAGCCTGCGGTGCGCTTACTGGAACAAAGATGGGAATCATCGGTAAATTCTGGTCTGCAGGAGCGGATAGAAAATGTTATTCTTAGGATCCATAACGGGATTGTGATGAAAGATCTAAAGGACTGGGCCGACTGCAGGGGAGCATTGCTTATGTACGGAGCCTTCCTGATTGCAAAATCCCAGTATCCGGACCTTAATTATAGTGAGATGGAAAGAAAGATCGAGATGCTGCGGTCGGAAATATGGCTTGAGCTGAACGATCAACTTACAGCATTGGAAAAAATCAGGGTGATCAATCATTTCCTGTTCAAGGTTCACAAATTCAACAGATCCATTCGAGGGGTTCAGACACCCCAGTTGTTCTTCATAAATCATGTATTGGATACACACAAAGGATTGCCTGTTTCCTTATCAGTTATTTATGCAGAAATAGCAACCCGGCTTGATCTTCCTGTCTATCCCGTTGACCTTCCTCATAATTTCCTGCTTTGTTATCACGATCCCACTTACCTGGACGATCCGGATGGCATATTGTTTTATATCAATCCCTTTACACAAGGAACTATTCTTGGAAAAGCAGAGATTGAATTTTTCCTTAGGGAGCAGAAACTGGAAGTTAAACCGGAGTATATGCGTCCCTGTTCAAACATTGAAACAATTGAGCGTCTTACAGAAGGTTTGAAATATGCATTTTCAGCATCCCGCATGGAA
>CAYSAH010000447.1:0-3601 GCA_964428945.1 uncultured Bacteroidaceae bacterium
ACCGATGACAGAGTTTTTGAATTAATCAGGTCTATTGGCGTAAACACCTCATTGTCACTTACATTCATCCTTTCGCGGATAGTCCGGGCCATCCTGGCCAATCCAATTCCTAACTTATTGAACATCTGTTCGCCAACTGTACGGACCCGCCTGTTGCTCAGGTGGTCTATATCATCAACATCTGTTTTCGAATTAACAAGCTGTATAAGGTATCTGATGATTTCAATAATATCCTCCCTTGTAAGCACCCTGATTTCAGAATCAACTTCAAGTCCCAGTTTCCGGTTGATCCGGTATCGTCCAACCTCTCCTAGATCATAACGTTTATATGAAAAAAACAGCTTATCTATTACATCCCTTGCGGTAGCCTCATCAGGTGGTTCGGCATTTCTCAATTGCCTGTAGATATGTAAAACTGCCTCTTTTTCCGAGTTACAGGGGTCTTTCTGAAGTGTATTGTATATGATTGCAAAATCGATGATATTGGCATCATCCTTATGAAGCAGGATGGTTTTACTGCCTGAATCAACGATTTGATCTATATGGTCATTATCGAGGACGGTTTCACGGTCGATAATTACTTCGTTTCTTTCAATAGAAACAACTTCACCGGTATCTTCATCCACAAAGTCCTCGATCCAGCTTTTCAGAACGCGGGCAGCCAACTTCCTGCCTACAACCTTTTTCAACCCGGTTTTTGAAACTTTGATCTCATCGGCCAGTCCAAAGATTTCAAGAATATCCTTATCACTTTCAAAGCCAATGGCACGAAGAAGGGTTGTTACGGGTAATTTCTTTTTACGATCGATATATGCATACATCACGCTATTTATGTCGGTCGCAAATTCGATCCATGATCCCTTGAAGGGGATTATCCTTGCGGAATAAAGTTTAGTACCATTTGCATGAAGGCTCTGTCCGAAGAATACTCCGGGGGACCTGTGAAGCTGCGATACAACTACACGTTCGGCACCATTGATAATGAATGCTCCGCGATCTGTCATATAAGGTACAGTTCCAAGGTACACATCCTGTATAACGGTATCGAAATCCTCATGTTCAGGATCGGTACAATACAATTTCAGCTTTGCCTTCAAAGGTACGCTGTAGGTAAGTCCCCTTTCAATACATTCATCGATCGAATACCTTGCAGGGTCAATGGAATAATCCAGGAACTCCAGGACAAAGTTATTTCTTGTATCAGTTATGGGGAAATTCTCCTGAAAGACTCTGAAAAGTCCTTCATTTTTTCTGTTTTCAGGTGTTGTCTCTAGTTGAAAAAACTCCTTGAATGATTTTAACTGCACTTCCAGAAAATCGGGATATTCCAATTGATTCTTAATGGAAGCAAAACTTACACGTTTGTTTATTTGTGTTGATGACATCGCCATTTATTCCAAAGTTTAAACAATATTTTTAATATGCATAAAGGTTTAGACCCCATCTTTGTTCAGATGGGGTACTAAACCTATAGTGGAAATGCGATAGCCTTATTTGAGTTCAACCTCTGCTCCAGCGTCTTCTAATTGAGATTTGATTGATTCAGCTTCTTCTTTACTTACACCTTCTTTAACAGGTGCAGGGGCAGAATCCACAACAGTTTTTGCTTCTTTTAGTCCAAGACCGGTAATGTCTTTAACCAGTTTAACGATTTGAAGTTTTGCTCCACCAGGAGATTTCAGAATCACATCAAATTCTGTCTTCTCTACTGGGGCTGCTTCACCGCCACCTGCAGCGGGACCTGCAACTGCAACAGCTGCTGCAGCTGGTTCAATTCCGTGTTCCTCCTTAAGAATAACAAGTAATTCAGTAACTTCCTTAACAGTCAATTCTACTAACTGATCTGCGATTGCTTTAACGTCAGCCATTTTTATCTTTTTTTGTAAATGTTATTAACTTATTATTTTTCTGATAATGTCTTAAGAGCGCCAGCCAGTTTACTTCCACTGCTTGCAAGTGCCGATGCCAGGTTATTGGCAGGCGACATGAGCAAGCTGAGCAGGTCTCCAAGCAGCTCCTCTTTAGATTTAATATTAGAGAGACTATCCAAATGAATGTCACCAATGTAGAATGACTCTTCCACATAAGCTGCTTTCAGGATAGGTTTATCCATGGTCTTTCTGAATTCCTTAATAAGTTTTGCAGGAACACTACTTGTATCGCAAAACATGATGGATGTTGAATCGTTCAACACATCATAAAGGTCATCAAAATCGCCTTCGGACTTCTCCAATGCTTTTCTGAGTAATGTATTCTTAACAACCAAAAGTCTGACTTGACTCTCGAAGCATTTTCTTCTCAATTTAGATGTTTGTTCTGCATTAAGTGCAGAGATATCTGTGAGATAGAAATGTTTAGACTGATTCAGGTCGTCGACCAGGCCGTCAATAATTACATTTTTTTCTTCTCTTCTCATTCTCTAGAGATTCTTTAGCGATTATTTTTTCTCTTCGATAGCTTTAGTATCTAGCTTTATTCCGGGACTCATCGTACTGGAAAGATAGATACTCTTAATATAGGTTCCCTTTGCGGCAGCCGGTTTTAATTTGATGATTGTCTGGATAAATTCCCTGACATTATCAATTATTTTTGGCTCCTCGAAGGAAACTTTCCCAACAGAGGTATGAATGATACCGTATTTATCTACTTTGAAATCGATTTTACCTTTCTTCACTTCTTCAACTGCTTTACCGACTTCCATGGTAACGGTTCCACTTTTAGGATTTGGCATAAGACCTCTTGGACCCAATACCCGGCCAAGCTTTCCCAGTTTCGCCATTACTGCAGGCATTGTGATGATAACATCTATATCGGTCCAACCTTTCTCGATCTTCTCAATATATTCATCCAATCCAACGTAATCAGCACCGGCTGCTTTAGCTTCATCCTCTTTATCAGGAGTACACAGAACCAGGACTTTCAATACTTTTCCTGTTCCATGGGGCAGTGTAACAACACCACGTACCATCTGGTTTGCCTTCCTTGGATCAACGCCAAGTCTTACATTCAGATCCAGAGATGCATCAAACTTTGTTGTGGAAATTTCCTTAACAAGTGATGCAGCTTCTGCTAGTGTATATTGTTTGTCCTTGTCTAACTTCTCTAAAGCTAACTTCCTGTTTTTAGTAAGTTTACCCATTATTTTTCAAATTAATTGTTAGACGGGAATTCACCCTTAATAGTTATTCCCATACTCCTGGCGGTTCCGGCCACCATTTTCATTGCAGATTCTACAGTAAATGCATTCAGGTCCGGCATCTTGCCAACAGCGATGGCTTTTACCTGATCCCAGGAGATCGATGCAACTTTTATCCGGTTGGATTCAGCTGAACCACTCTTGAGCTTAGCCGCCTCAAGCAGTTGAACTGCCACAGGCGGTGTTTTCACGATAAACTCAAAGGATTTATCGCTGTAAACAGTAATGATCACTGGCAAGAGTTTTCCGGCCTGGTCCTGTGTTCTGCCATTGAATTGCTTGCAGAACTCCATAATGTTTACACCCTTAGCACCCAACGCTGGTCCTACGGGAGGGGACGGATTAGCAGCGCCTCCCCTTATCTGTAACTTAATTAAGCCTTCTACTTCTTTTGCCATTTCTAAT
>CAYSAH010000448.1:0-3559 GCA_964428945.1 uncultured Bacteroidaceae bacterium
GACGAGTCAAAGATTTCCGTACTTCGCCGGCACCCGATCCCGCCGGGATCGAATCCTGTAACCCCGGGTGAAGGATTTCGCATCGCCGAAATCTTTCACCCGGGGTAAATAAATAGCACGAAACACCCGACCCCGAAGGTGGTCGCATCCTTAATACCTCAATCCTTATAATTTAATATTGCCTCCAGGCAGCGCCCTGCAGTTTTGCCATCCCATAGTTCCGGCCTGACGGGCTTTCGCCCGAGTGTCATGGTATGTTTGAACTCCTCCCTGATCCTTTGGATATTGTTCCCGACCAGTACGCTTGCCCCTCCGTGTTCTCTCAGGGTCACGGGGCGCTCGGTATTCCACCGGAGTGTCAGGCAGGGTGTCCCCAGGATGGTACATTCCTCCTGCAGTCCCCCGCTGTCTGTAAGCATGATCTTTGCCGCCATGTTTAATTTTAGCATCTCGTGGTATCCTATCGGGTGCAGCAATACAAGGTTCTTATTGTCCCTGACCTTATCGTAGATACCAAATTCCTTAAGTTGTTTTACTGCCCTGGGATGGATCGGCCAGATCAGTTGAAAATCGGCAGCTACTTCGCCGATCAGGAAGTCAACAATGGGTTCAAAAATATCCTTTTCATCTACATTGGATGGCCTGTGGAGGGTCATCACCCCGTATTTTTCCGCTTTGATATCGGGCAGGTCCCCTGATGAATCAAGGAGATTGGCCTCAATGATTTCCTTTATCGTGTAAGCTTCAGCTCTTTTCCGTTGGGTTTCCAGGGTATCGATCATTATGTTTCCCACAAACTTCATCCGCTCACCGCTCACACCTTCAGCTTCAAGATTTTTTATTGAAAGCCGGTCAGGTGTCAGCAGGAGATCTGAAAGCCTGTCGGTAACCAGGCGGTTCACCTCCTCCGGCATTTTTATATCCCCGGAACGCAGTCCCGCTTCAATATGACAGCATTTTACATGCTCCTTTTTGGCAGTAACAGAACATGCCAGGGTTGCATTCACATCGCCGACAACCACAACCCAGTCGGGCTTTTCCTGTTGAAGCACCTTTTCAAACTCGATCATTGTCTTCCCGACCTGTTCGGCATGACTGCCGGATCCAATACCAAGATGAATGTCTGCATCAGGGATATCCAGGGCGTCAAAGAAACTCTTCGACATCCGGTCATCGTAATGCTGACCTGTATGCACAAGGAGATGTTGTACTTTTTCAGGGCTTGTATTATTATGGTCCTCAATTGCCCTTATGAAAGGCGCAATTTTCATAAAATTCGGCCTGGCGCCGACAACGGAGATTATCTTCATGGATTTCAGATTTGAAGTGCAAATTTAATAGAAAGATTTTAATTTAGCGGGGGGAAGGCAGATGGCAGAAGGCAGAAGGCTGAAGGCTGTAGACTATAGGCTGCAGGCTGTAGGCTGTAGGGGGGTATCTTCTTGCTTCGTGATTTACTTTTTTAGTTGCGGTCCGTGCCCTGTGCCCTGTGCTTTGCGTTCCTTTGCGTAACAGCTGTTACACGGAGAGGCACAAAGAAGCACAGAGAAGCACAGAGGAGCAGCAAGCTGCTTTTTTTAACCGCAGAGGGCGCAGAGGAACACAGAGGAGCAGCAAGCTGCTTTTTCAATACAGGGAAGGTTTGATCCGGTCACCTGACACATTATGCCTCAAGACTCGCGCCTACACTCGCCTACACTCGGTCTGCCCTGTGCTCCGCGCCTTGTGCCTTGTGCCTCGCGCCTTGTGCCTTGTGCCTTCCCCTCAATTCCGGTCTGCTCCATGCCCCATGCCCCATGCCCCATGCTCCGTGCCCTGTGCACTGTGTCATATTTTGCCCCGAAAAGTGAGAGTTCCCATCAAAGATTCGTAATTAACTGTTAAAAACAGGCGCTTATAAAAATTTCCTTGACATTTATTTAAATAAATTCTAAATTAACCTTTTATTCAAACAAAGGAAAACTATGGAATATCGGAAGAAGTTCATTTACCGGAAAAATACAAGGAAGTTAATATTGCTGTTGTGGGGTGTGGCTGCCTTTTCACTTTTGCAGGGACAGCAATTCCTGTCAAGGCCTTCCTCCAACCCGGTTTTTTCTCCCTTTTTGTTAAACCCGGCCATTATTGGTTCAAATTACAATACCAGTGTGGCGCTGGACTTTAAACTGAACGGTTCTCCGGGAGCCCAGCTTGTCAGTTTTAATTCAAGGATGTCCTCTTTGACGGGAACTCCTTCCTCATCCGGATTTTCGATTGCCAATCTCGGTGTGGGCGGCTATATATTCCAGGACAGGATACCGGGTTCAAGGAACATGGGACTGGGAATAGCGGGTGCTTATCATATCCCTGTCGGGACAAGCATGCGGTCCGGGGTCTCCATCGGACTTGCAGGAAAAGCGAATTACAACAGGATCATCGCTGATGAATCAACAGGTGGTGAAAGCAGCTCCTTGGATCCCAATGCAGATGCCGGTATCTATTATTACGGTCCTTCAGCGTTCGCAGGAATATCTGTTACAAATATCCTCAGCAATACAGGAGATTCGGTTCAAACAATAAGTAGCGGTGCCGTTTTACCCCGTCAGCAGCTGTTCTACGGGGGATATAAATTCCTGTTGAGCAGGAAAAATGCTATTGCCATCGAACCTTCTGTAATGGTAAGCCTGAACGATTCCCTCTTCTCAGCTCCGGGAAGTAATATCGTTCCCTATTTAAAATTGTATGTCCAGAATGTGTATATCGGTTCTTATTTTAAGAACAAGGACAACCTGGCATTTTTTCTTCAGTACCATTTCCCAAGGATCTATACCGGGGTATTCGTGGAATTCCCCCGCAAAACAATGCTCAGACCCGAACTCTTTACAGTTGACCTGTCTGTCGGGATCAACCTGGGGCAGGCACCACAGGCATCCGTTTCAGACAGGATGCCGGTATTTCCTATGTTCATGCCAGATGAACCGGATACAGAGTCCCTTGCAATGAGCGAAAATTCTGCAGAAAAGAATGCAGAAACAAACACTGATTCAAAAAAACCAAAAGCAGAGAAAACAAAAGCTGTAAAAGAAGATAAAACGGAAAAGAAGGAAACCGGGACCAAAGCCACAACAGAGGAGAAAAAAGCAGATAGCAGGGCAGAAAAAACAGATAACAGGTCAAAAAAAGAAACCAAAACTACTGAAGAAGCTGTCCCGGAGAAACCCGCAGTGACAGAGAATACAAAAGCACAGGGCCAGGAAAGCCCTGTTCAGGCAGAAGAGAAAAAAGCAGAAGTTCCCAAGCCAGAGCAAAAAGTTGCAGAAAATCCTCCTGCCAAGGTAAGTGAAACTCCAAAAAAAGAAGAAGAGAAAGCTGTAGCATCTGCTCCTGTAAAAACTTCTCCCCCACCCGCAACGGCTCAAACCGTAAAAGCAGAATCTGAAAAAGCCGTGCCTGCAGAACCTGAAAAAGTAGTACCTGCAGAACCTGAAAAAACAAATGCCGTTGTTTTCAGGATCCAGATCGCCTCAAGTACAAAGTCCAATAGCAGTCTGAAGGTCACAGTTGATGGAAAGACATACCC
>CAYSAH010000449.1:0-3552 GCA_964428945.1 uncultured Bacteroidaceae bacterium
AGCCTGCTCTGGAAAATGCGCAGGTCGATTTTTGGACTGGGTGGACTGCAACTGCTGGTTACAAGCCTGCTAATTGGAGTTATTGCAATGCTTTTCGGACAGAAAACTACCGAGGCAGTTGCTATTGGTCTTATGCTTGCTCTTTCTTCCACGGCCATAATACTTCAAACCCTTGCAGAAAAAGGTCAGATGAAATCTGCAGCCGGCCAGGCATCGTTTTCGGTACTGCTTTTCCAGGATATTGCAGTTATTCCGATCCTTGCCCTGCTCCCCCTTCTGGCTTCAAAAACCGTGAATAAGGGTACATCCTTACATGAAGAGCACGCCAGGATAATTGCCGGACTTGAAATTTCAGGATGGGTGCAGGTAGCCCTCATTCTAATTGTGATCTCGGGAATTGTTTTAGTCGGAAGGTTCCTTTCCCAATACATTTTCAGAATCATAGCAAAAACCGGCTTAAGGGAAATCTTCACTGCAACAGCACTATTGCTGGTTATAGCAATCGCTGTTGCGATGGAAACTGTAGGACTCTCTCCTGCCTTAGGGGCATTCCTGGCAGGAGTAGTGCTCGCAGACAATGAGTACCGCCATGAACTTGAAGCAAATATCGAGCCTTTCAAAGGTTTGCTCCTGGGTTTGTTTTTCCTGGCCGTAGGGGCAAGTATAGACTTCAATCTTCTTCTTCAGCAGCCTGCACTTGTTGCGACATTACTTGGCTTACTGGTAATTATAAAATTTGTCGTTCTTGCAGGCTTGGGAAGGATCTTTGGATTAAGAGGTGGCCAGGGAACACTTTTTTCCTTCGCACTTGCCCAGGGAGGTGAGTTTGCATTTGTTCTGATCTCATTCAGTCTTCAAAATACAGTGATCTCCGAAGAAGTATCCGGTATCCTGTTAATCGTGGTTGCCCTTTCAATGGCTATAACTCCTCTACTGCTCCTGATAAATGAGAAAATAGTACAGCCAATTGTCGAAAAGTCGACGAATGACAAAACCCCGGATGAAATTGAAGAAACAGGCAATCCGGTTATTATAGCAGGATTTGACCGCTTTGGAATTACGATCGGAAGAATGCTTATCGCCAACGGAATAAAAGCCACAATACTTGATGATAACCCGGACAATATCGAGGTACTTAGAAAATTTGGTGTGAAAGTATATTATGGTGATGCTTCCAGGCCCGACCTGCTTCATGCAGCAGGCTGCGAAAATGCAAAGGTACTTGTGATTGCCATGTCGGATAAGCAAAAATCTCTTCAAATTGTGGAGCATGTCAGCAGGGAATATCCACATATTAAAATCATAGCGAGATCGGTTGACAAAACCCATGCCTATGAATATTTAAAGAGGGGGATTACTGACTACGATCATGATATGTTTGGATCCTCCCTGGAAAGCGGAAAGAAAGTTCTTTGTCAAGTCGGATTTAATGAATATTCTGCCCATCGGGCTGCCTTGATCTTTAAACAGCAGGACCAGCTAAATGAAAAAGAACTTTTCAATCACTATGAGTCCGACGAGAAAAAATATATACTGGAAGCAAGGAGACTATCGGATGAGCTAGAGAGAATGCTTAAAAATGTAAACGAGCAGTCTATCCATGAGTCGGACAATGCCTGGGATAACACCAGCCTTCGGGAAGAGGTTCGAATGATGTATACGGAGGCCGGTAAGCCACTGGGCAGTCCGGAGAACGCGGATTAAGTTATGCTTGGGAACACTGTTGCTTGCCAGATATCGAAGATGCCGGGATTAAAAATGACAAGGTTTTGCTCCAAATCTTAAATTAAATGGTAAGAGGGCAATTAACCGAAAAGATATTTCGGATCATACTCAATTCCATATTCCTCCAAAAATCCAATATATTCATATTGAAAGGATACAATTCGATGATGATTCTGCTGATTCAAAACATAACTTATCAATCTTTCCCTTTCATTTCGTGAATAGGAAAATCCACCGTATCCCTCTTGCCAGGAAGTGAAATCAGGAAATTCAAGATGATGATTCTTTAAGAATTTATTTGATGATTTTTTTACTTCCTGAACAATCTTGGATAAAGAGAACTTTCGTGATGGTGAAAAAATAAGATGAACATGATATATATGACCTCCTTGAATTATAGGGATACAATCCAAATTCCTTAGTATCCCTCCTAAATATTTAAATAGTTCGTCCTGGTATTCCAAAGGAATAAACTTTTGGCGGTATTTCCCACCAAAAACTACTTGTAATGTTAAATCTGTGTATGTTGACATAATTATAAGGTAATGATTATACTCATTAATGTGATGAGATGGCCAAATATCGAATTGGAATACCATTTTTTTTATTTCATTGGATTTCCCGTTCTGGGATTCTTGTTTAAATTCTTTTGATGTGATCCCTTCAGGATCATGTAAACATTAGGTCCGTATATCCCGGCATCTTCGATACCGGGTTATAAGCTGTGTTCCCGTTGGGAACATTAATTCGACACATCAATTCTGTTCTTAAGTTAAGTTCCATGGGTTCCGATCAGGTAATCCACTCCCTCGGCTTCTGGCTCCACAGCGCTCACCAGAACTGCTTAAGGACCAGAGTTTTCATTAAATAATTGGTCCTGGCTCCGATCAGGTAATCCACTCCCTTGGCTAAGTTCGATAGCTGTTAACTGCAGGTTTGGATTATTATATAAAATTAAAACCATATTATATTGATAATATACTGATATACAAGATCCCTAAGGGATCTCATCTTGTAACCCCGGATCTGCGATCCGGGGTTATTTAATCGCACGTAACATATGATCCTGAAGGGATCACATCATTTTTTTTTGGATTTCATGAAGGAAGGTTGGATATTCAGCAAAAGTATCCCTTACCTTAAAAATTTCTCCCGGTTCTGCAGGTTAAGAAGGCCGATGAGCAGAAAAACAATACTCGATGCTCCCATAAATAACCTGTTCTGACGTATGATCTCCTGCCAGACGATCTCATTTATTTTCCCCCAGGGCGTCCTGAAAGGATTAAGAAAAATATTCCATTTTGAATTCTCCAGGGGTTCTGCCAGGATAAGGAAAATAAGTCCGAAGATCACCATCACAACTGCAGCAGCATTTCCGTTCTTCACGATTGTAGAAACAGAAAAACCAAGGGTCGATGTGAAGATCACAAGGACCATTAACTGCAGTACCATTTTTATAAGTGGGAAACTCAGAAGTGCATAATATGCCAGCGCTGCAAAAGGCAGAATCAATGCGGATACCATTACCAGGACCATCAGGAAGCGCACGAGCCATACCTTGAAACGGTAATCGGGGATCCCAAAGATGATCTCCAGGGTGCGCTGATCCGCGTCATTTTGAATGCCATAGGCTGAAGGATAGAATACCAGCAAAATGGCCGGGAATGCCAGTATTCCATAGATATCAGCAAAATACAGTTCATCAGCTTCGAATGCCATTATCGTTCCGAAAATTAAAAAGAAGATCAGGGCAGCGAGAATAAAAAAGATGAACTTCCCCCCGAAAATAATCCTGAAATTATATTTTGCAAGGCTTGCCAGGTTTCG
>CAYSAH010000450.1:0-3548 GCA_964428945.1 uncultured Bacteroidaceae bacterium
CAGGTAAAAGCGACTGCTCAGCAGTGGCTGAACAGCAATATCGACGATGCCACCAGGAAGGAAATCATCCATATGATGGAGAATGATGAGAAAGAGCTCATTGAAAGTTTCTATAAGGTGCTTGAATTCGGAACTGGCGGACTCAGGGGGATCATGGGTGCCGGAACCAACAGGATGAACATATACACAGTTGGAATGGCAACCCAGGGACTATGCAATTATTTGCTGAAGGAATTCAGTCACCTGGAAGAGATACGGGTGGTTATTGCATATGATTGCAGAAACAATAGTCCCCTGTTTGCAAGGACAACTGCAAATGTATTTTCAGCAAACGGAATAAGGGCATACCTGTTCGACGGATTAAGACCTACCCCTGAGCTGAGTTTTGCCATCAGGCATTTGAAATGTCAGAGCGGCATTGTTGTCACTGCTTCCCACAATCCGAAGGAGTACAATGGTTACAAGGCATACTGGGAAGATGGCGGACAGATCATCAATCCACATGATGTGAATATAGTCAATGAGGTTAAAAATATTGCCTCCATTAACGATGTGAAATTCGATGGCGATCCATCTAAAATTGAGATGATCGGGAAGGAGATCGATGAATTGTTCCTGAAAATGTCGAATTCCAAAGCCCTGAATATTGATATCATCGAGAAACATTCTGACATTAAAATTGTGTATACACCTATTCACGGCACAGGGGTTTACCTGGTTCCTGAGGCTCTCCGGCGCCTTGGCTTCAAAAATATTTATAATGTGCCCGAGCAGGATATTGTCAGTGGGGATTTTCCTACCGTGGTTTCTCCAAACCCGGAAGAATCGGCTGCTCTTAACCTTGCACTTAAAAAAGCAGATGAGGTTGGGGCCGACCTTGTAATGGCCACAGATCCGGATGCTGACAGGGTTGGTATCGCTGTGAGGAACACGAAAGGAAAGCTCGTGCTGCTTAACGGAAACCAGACAAATGTTTTACTTACTTACTACCTGCTTACCCAATGGAGCGCAAAAGGGATGCTTAAGGGAAAGGAGTTCATGGCAAAAACAATAGTGACGACAGAGCTGGTGACCGAGATCTACAAGGATTATGATGTGAAATATTTTGATGTGCTTACCGGGTTTAAATTCATTGCCGATATGATCCGCAGGCATGAGCATGATTTGACCTTCATTGGTGGAGGAGAAGAAAGCTACGGATTTATGGTAGGCGATTTTGTACGTGAGAAGGATGCTGTCACAGCGTGTGCACTAATCGCCGAAGTTGCAGCCTGGGCAAGAGAACAGGGAAAAAGCATGTTCGAACTTCTGCTTGATATATATAAGGAATACTCTTTCTATAAAGAGGGCCTGGTTTCAGTTTACCGCCAGGGAAAAGAAGGGGCAGAAGTAATATCCAGGATGATGCAGGATTTCAGGTCAAAGCCTCCACTGACCATAGATAATTCGGAGATCATCGAGATCAGGGACTACCTGTTGCAAAAGGCTGCAGATGTTAAAACAAAAACGATCACTGATATTGACCTTCCGAAATCGAATGTTCTTCAGTTCCTGACAGCCAATGGGACAAAGGTGAGTATAAGACCATCAGGGACAGAACCAAAGATCAAATTCTATTTCAGCCTTAAGACCACGCTGAATTCAAGGGATGATTATGACAGGAAAAATGCGGAACTTGATGCCAGGATAGCTTCCATGAAGGAAGAAATGATGTTGAATTGAGGCCTTCTTCCCCGAGGTAAAATACTTAATATAAACTATATAGATTAATTATTGTTTATATAAGAGGATTGCTTAACTTTGTTCGTATCTCACCCCGACAGTCCTTTAGTTGCCCTAAAATCTTTATAGGTCCCGGTGGGGTCTATCTTTTTTTTAGCCAGGTATTGTTCAATTTTAAAAAAACACTTATGAGGTCTTCCGGGAAATATTCTTTACTCTTGCTTCTTGTTTCTGCTTCAATGTTGGTCCAGGGTCAGTTAAACTATAAGCCAGGCCATATTGTTACAAATGCAAAGGATACTATTGTTGGCCAGATCAATGACGGCGGAGGTATACGAAATGCGAAATATTGCCTGTTCAGGGAAACAGAAGACAGTAAAGCAACCCGGTATTATCCGGGTGATATAGAAGCTTTTTCAATTTCAGGAGAAAAATACTTCGTTTCGAGGCAAATTTCCAATGATAATGTTTCCAAAATATGCTTTCTTGAAGTTCTTCTGGAAGGTAAAATTAATCTTTACTACTATTATAAAAGCAATTTCCCCCTTTATTATATTGAAAGAGAAGGAGGAGAACTGACAGGACTTCAAAACAAAGATTTTTACAACAGCAACCTTCAATACGAGTACCCGATAAACTGGAAAGCCTATAAGCTTGGAACCAAGGTATACAAAGACACATTATACTCTTTCTTCAAAGACTGCGCACCGGTTCTTAATCAATTGGATATTGTTGAATACAATCACAAATCACTTTTAAACACCTCCAAAAAATATGTTGATCTTACCTGTACAGGGAATGATTGTATTACTTACGAAAAAGATCTTAATATTTCCCGTCCGGGCTTTGGTGTTTTTTCCGGGATACAGTTTTCCAAAATTTCATTTTACAGGTACAGAATTGAATCCGGAATTGTTTCATCTTTCCCGGTGGGTGTTTTTTATAACATTCCTATAGACCTGATAAGTGAGAGGCTTTCATTCCAGCTTGAACTGACAGCTACACGTATTAATTACAACAATGGATTCACAAATCAAACCTCTGATTTCGAAGATCTCAAGATCAGGTCGTCCATCATCAGTGTTCCCCTCTTACTGAAATATACGCTGCCGAAGGAAAAATTCTCCCCTTCAATTGGTTTTGGGAAAGACAATGGTTTTATAATAGATTCAAAGGCTAAGTATAAAACTACCAGGTATAATTCAGAAGGGATTTTAAGTTTTGGAGATGTGGATTATTCCCTTCAAAAGTTTCAAAAAGGAGGATGGTTCCTTGACCTTGGAATGGATTACAAGATCTCCCCTAAGATCTCATTCTTTACCTCCCTCAGGTTTCAGCGTCATTATAACCTGATCATATCCGATGAATACTATAACAATTACACCTTCAAGGTAGCTGAAGAAAACACGGACGCTGTTAAGTTAATTACCTATGCTTCAGAAATCCACCTTGGTATAAAGTTTTAGCATAGTTGTCTTAATGGATCTCACCGGAAAGGAAATTGGAAAATTAAATTGTAAAAATAATCACAGCTTACAGAGCCTGGGTCCGCTCCCTATTTTTTCACCTTCTGTCTGGTCCCGATAATTAAATACAATAATGTGCCCAAAAAGGGTAATAACAGTACTACAAATACCCATATGATCTTATTGGATCCGATAAATTCGTTATTTAATATGTCCATTAAAGCGAGTAATGAAATAAGAAGCAAAAGGGTGACCGAGATAATTAGCGTTAATTGCACAGGGCCAATCATTCCAAGTATATTCATTGCATGAGGTTTTTAATTATAATACAAGTTAATAAATTTGAAAATAAAACTAAGC
>CAYSAH010000451.1:0-530 GCA_964428945.1 uncultured Bacteroidaceae bacterium
ATCGCAAGAATTAACAAAACGAGGCTTAATGCCGGCTACTACAGGGAATACAGTGCAGGATGGTCAACAGAATGGGACCGCTTTACAACCATGGGGATCAGGGCAAAACTATTGTTTGGGAAGGCAAACCTTTATACAGGAAGGTCCAGGGCAATGCTTGGAACTGACGAGGAAACCTTTGATCTCTCTGTCAGGGGAAATGTTACCCTGAACAGCTCATTTCCGATCAACCTGGTACAAAATAGTGCAGGAGCGATAACAAATGTTGAATTGAAGGAGCTGAATTACACTGCAATGTTATTAAATCCGGGGAATGTCGGTGTTGCCGCGGATTTCGGGATGATCCACAAATACAGCGATGAGATCACCCTAAGTGCCAGCCTTCTTGACCTGGGATTGATCCTCTGGTCAGATGAACTGAACAATATAAACGGGGCTGTGGATTTTTTATATGAAGGTGTTCAGGAGGGCACAGATTTTTCATCTGCTGCCTATTTCAGGGATCTATCCGATTCTGTTATAAACGATAT
>CAYSAH010000451.1:540-3533 GCA_964428945.1 uncultured Bacteroidaceae bacterium
TGAGGTATCTCAGAAGCCTTATATTTCCCTGCTGCCGGCCCAGCTTTTTCTTGCCGGGTCCTACAAATTCAACAAAACGATCACCTTCGGGCTGGTTTCGCGGAACCTCTTTGTTAACCGGAAAGTACATGCATCCTTAACAGCATCCGCAAATGCTGAACTCTTCGATCGAATCCAGACATCGCTCAGCTGGTCGTATCTGAATAATACATTTCTGAACTTCGGAGCAGGAATTGCTTATACAGGAAAGGGGATGCAGTTTTATACCGTCAGCGACAATGTGCTGGGATTTCTAAGACCCCTCGATTCCCGTACCATAAACCTGAGGTTTGGTGTGAACCTTATGTTGGGTTGTCCTAAAAGGATTTATGGTTCTAAAACGACTGAACGCTTCATGGTCCCTTGTCCGCCTGGTCAGGGGGAGAGGGAGAAAAAACGGCGAGGAGTGGGCCTTCGCTAAAGCTGCAGCCCACGGAGCAAGCCTTCGGTAAAGCTTCGGCCCACGGAGTATTCAGTCTGCATTGGGGACCGTTAATACAAGCTTAGTATCCAAAAAGTTTTTATTTTTTTCCTTTGTGAACCTTCGTGTCTCCTTTGTGATTCTTTTTGTAACGGGGTAACACAAAGGGGCACAAAGGAGACACAAAGAAGCACAAAGAGAAACTTATTGGTCTGCTGACTCTTTAGTCCTTAGCTTTAGCAAAGGCCTGCTGAAAACTTCCGACTTCCGACTTCCGACTTCTGACTTCTGTTCTCCGACCTCCGACTTCCGACTTCCGACCTCCGACTACATTCTATCTGTTCAATATTACGCCTGTACTTCTCCTCATCCTCCTCAACTGATACAGAAGAAGGTATTCCGAATCATATTCCGGGAGACCTTCGACGCGGAGTTTGAGGGTGAACCTGCCGGTGTCCCAGCGCGGAAGTTTTACGCGGGCTGTCGGACCGGCTATGTTCCTGTTCTTATCTGATGATCCGAATTCCCATGTAAGGACCTCCAATTCTTCATTTCCGGCGACCAGTAAAACTGTCATTTTTCCGGCTTGAACCGGTTCAAAAGTATCATTCAGCAGAAAAAGATCGGTGCTGAAAAGTTCGCCCTCCATCCATTGCAGTTTTTCTATCCTCGCACTTGCGAGAACAGGTCTGCACGATGCGCCCACAGCAAAGAAGGCAGGTTTCGGGAGATCAGGATAGTTCACTATGCTGTTGTTGGCAGCGGTGGGCCAGGGTTCGTTGAAGCACCAGTTCAGGGCCATGGAGCAGTAAGGCTTCTGCCTGCGTGCTTCTTCATAAATGGCTTTGTAGCCTTCTGCCTGGAGAAGCTGTCCGTGTTTAACGAGCGCTTCGAGATCTCCCGATTTCCCAAAATAATCCTCGATCATGTCCTGCATCAGCCAGGTATCGCCCACCCAGGCATTGAAACCATGATGGCTCTCCCAGGACCTTCCTGGTTCCGGTGGCCAGAGTTCCTTTTCAGGGATAATTGCTTTAAGAACATTCACTGGCGACGGTGAAGGGACCCCGAATTCGGTATATGCTGTGAAATGGGCCCGGGCCATTGTTGAGTATACCTCTTCACCGCTGTCCATATCCCTGAAAACATAATGACCGTGACCCATTCCCTCCAGGGGGGAGGTGTTGATGTAGGGCGTATTTGGATCGAGTTGAAGGCTTAGGCTGTTCAGCAGGCGCAGTGCATGCGACTGGTCTGTCATCCTGCTCCAGGAATTGAACAGCTCATTCCCCCCGGACCATATCGCTATGCAGGGATGTTTTCTTAAGCGCATAATGATGGACGAGGCTTCCTGTTCCAGGATGCCCATGTATTCCGGCGTGCTTTCATAGTTGTTGCATGCAAGCGGGAATTCCTGCCAGACGAGCAGGCCCTTTTCATCACACTGTTCGTAAAACGATTCCTTGTTGATAATACCGCCTCCCCATACCCGGAGAAGATTAAAATTCGCTTCAAGGCAGAGATCGGTAAGTTCATTATATCTTCCGGGAGTAATGATTCCAGGAAAGATCTCCGGGTTGACCCAGTTGGTCCCTTTGCAGAATATCCTGCGCCCGTTCAGTTCCACCTGTGCCGGGGCCACGCTTCTTGATTTCGGGAAACCTGTGGGTTCCGACCAGGCTCCTTCGTTCATTACGAGCTGAACCCGGCGAAAACCGACTTTTTGAACGTCTGAATGAGTAATGCAGCCATCGGCATTTTGCAGTTCAATGATCGAGGTGTAAAGGTAGGGCACACCATGGTCGTGTGTCCACCATAATTCAGGGTTGTCCAGTTCCTCTTCAATGAAAAGGTCGCTGCCAGATGCTGCTACAAGCTTTTCAAGTACTGGGATACCTTTTGCATCGATCAGTTTCCAATTTACTTTTAACCCGGAAATGTTAGTCCCGCTGATCTCCGTCCGGACCTTTGCCTTCGAAAGGTCCTCTGTAAGCGTGTAATTAAGGTATGCTTCATCGATGCGGGATAAGGGAAGAATTTCAAGGAAGGTCTCATCCCATATCCCTGATGGGATCAGCCTGGGGTGCCAGTCCCATCCGTAACTTACTGCCGGCTTCAGGCTTTGGGAGGCCTGTGTCCTGTCTGCCGGCTCCTGGTGTGTTTTAGGAACCGGGTAAATTCTTGCTTCAAGCAGGTTCGATTCTTTCAAATGATCGGTCAGGTCGAGTTTTACCCACGAAAACATACCTTCCTGGTGCAAAAGTCTTTCTCCGTTCAGCAGGATCTCAAATTCATAATCTATCCCTTTTGAGACAAAAAACAGCCGTTCACCTTCTTCAATAAGGACCTTATTAAATTGGGTCCTGTATGTAAAGAACTGATCCTCCATCCACAGGTAATCTTTCCAGTTCTCCGCGAAAAAATACGGTCCAAAGTTTTCGGCTTTTGCTATATCAAGCTGAACGGCCCCAGGCACTGTAGCTTCAGCAATCTTCGGTCCGGAATTGCCGGGATCAGGATATTCCACTTGCCA
>CAYSAH010000452.1:0-3525 GCA_964428945.1 uncultured Bacteroidaceae bacterium
ATTGAATTTGCCCCCAACCTTGTATGGAGAGGAGTAATTCCTTTCGCAGAAATATTTAAAAGGAGGTTCAATTTACCGGTTTCTCTTACTAATGATGCCAATGCTGCCGCGATCGGGGAAATGGTTTTTGGCGCTGCCCAGAATATGGCAAATTTCCTTATGATCACATTGGGAACCGGACTTGGCAGTGGGCTCGTAGTGAATGGAAAACTTGTATATGGACATGATGGCTTTGCCGGAGAACTTGGTCATGTGTGTTCTGTTCAGAATGGGCGGATGTGCGGATGCGGAAAAAGAGGCTGTCTTGAAACATACGTTTCAGCATCCGGTATAAAAAGAACAGTTTTTGAACTTCTTGCCAGCGAAACTGACGAATCCTTCTTCAGGGACTTATCATTCAATGAGCTGGATGCTAAACAGATATCTACCGCGGCAAATGATGGAGATCCCATCGCAAAGAAGGCCTTTGAATACACTGGTAAAATGCTTGGAAGGGTCCTTGCTGATACCGTGGCCCATATCAGTCCACAGGCGATTTTTCTCTTTGGAGGTCTGGCGCTTGCTGGAAAGTGGATCTTTGAACCAACAAAATTAGCAATGGAGGAAAATCTTCTGGAGATCTTCAGGGGGAAAATAAAAATTCTCCCCTCAGCCCTGATCCACAAAAATATTGCCGTACTTGGGGCTGCTGCCCTGATCTGGAATGAATTAGAATAGATCTTACAACAAAATTATAATACCCCTTCTTCAGTGGCAATATCATCCGGCGCCTTTGGTGGAGAATCATTTGTTCCCATTACATACTTTATATCATGGTCCCAGTTTGCCCGTACTTTTAAATCTCTTATAAGATATTCGACCTTTTCGGGTTGTCGGTGCTCCATGTATTTCCCGGTGTCCCATTTGCCATTCCCGTTTCGATCGTAAACAAATTTTATCCGGTAGGTGTCCGGGTCCATATAATCGAAAACATAGGTCCCGGAAGAAGAAATGGCCTTTTTCCTGATGATTGCATCCTTCTTATAGACCTCGATCATTAAGGGGCCCGATACATTCTCAACACTCAGGTTTATCGTTCCATATTCGGCTATTGGCCTGATGCTGAATTTTCTGTCGATCGTATCATTCGTGGAACCATAGATATCCCTGATCGCCCCCGGAAACAAGACCATCCTGTATTGTGCTTCTTCCTCCCACTTATTGGTTATGCGGACCTTATGCAGGTTGGCTGTGTCTGGAAAGGGGGAAATTTTTACCGGTATTTCAACGCTGTCGGGAATAATGTACATTTCAAATAAGGCCGGGTCGATAGTGTCCAGGGGCGTGTCAATGGATAAAACAATATCCCTTAAAATATGATGCTTCCCTGATTTGGCAATAGTATTAACCATTAATGCCTTACTGCTATTTTCAGTGGGCTTCTTGGTCGACTTTTTCTTGGTCGACTTCTCCCTGTAAACGAACTGAAGGGTATCTTTCTGTGAACGTGGCACCCCGAGAGTGTCTAAGGCAGTATATTGAACCGAGATCCCAATTGTATCCTTTGCAGCCACAATGGTATCGCCCAACCATATCGTCACGGAATCCCTTTTTCCTCCAAACTCAACAAGGAGATCGCTTTGCTTAAGCGATTCCGGGAATACAGGGGCAAAAGAAAAACTGTCGGTAAGCGGAAGATTAAAGACCATATTAAGGAACCTTTTTTCTTGTCTTTTGTAATCAGTTATAAATTGGTTCACAGGGTCTTCTGTAAACATAAAAAGGTCGACAAAGATCGAATTGAAATCTGGTTTAGCTTTCTCCAGAGAGTCGAGGAGCATAACAATGGAATCTGCGCTCATACCGGTCGTGTCAACTCCCAACACAAGGGTGTCTGGATTTAGGTCGGTGGAATCATAAATGCCTGAACTCAGCAGGAAACTCCTGTAAAAATCCGCGTCTACCAGTAGGGTGGTGTCCAGATATGCGATCTTTTCACTTGGCAGGTCAAACAGGAAATTGTTGTTGCCATCCTTCAATATGAACAATTTATATGTGCCTGTCTTAAGATTATTCACAGCAAAATTTCCTTCTTTATCCGTTCTGCCAACATAGTAGGGAATTTTAACCAGCGGTAGGGAATCGCCGGTTTCTGAATACAGCATTACAAAAATGGGAGCCTCGGGAACCGTAAGGTCAAAGGCGTTTTTAAGTGTTCCCTTTATAGAAAGAGAATCCAGGAAGTTTCCGGTTGAGAATACATACTCTAAATTCTCAAGCACATTCTTTTCGTTCAGATCTTTAATTCCCTCTCCAAAGTTGAAGGTATATGTCACTTCCTCCTTTAATTCCTCTTCAAATTCTATGATCAGGGTCTTGTTCCGAAGCTTCACAACTGGCTTTTCCTCCATAGGTGGAGAAACAACAAGTTCCTGGGTAAAATTTGCCATATCAAGATATTCATCAAAAGTAATGAGTATCTTATTAGCCTTGAATTTGGTGGAGTAATTTTCAGGTTCTGCTTTCAGAACAACAGGAGGGTCTTCATCCTCCGGGCCTCCGGTAGGGGCTCCCTGCTGAGCGCAGGAAAGAACAAACAGGAATCCCGAAAGGATAATATAATACGATATCTTCCTAATTTTTTTCATAAGGAAATACAAAGATATATATTCCAAGCCGTGTAACCATTAAATTAAACTCCCCGTGGGATAGAATAGTATATAATTTGTAGCTTTATCACTTTAAAAAACTTTTATTATGATATTTAATTACATAACCTGGAATGTTAATCCTGAAATCTTCAGTATCGGTGAGCTCTCTATCCGTTGGTACGGCCTGATGTTTGCCATGGCATTCCTTTCCGGGTACCTTGTGTTTACAAGGGGACTAAAAACTAAACGGCTGGATGCCGAAATGCTTGACCAGCTGCTTATCTATGTTGCCGTCGGAACAATAGTGGGTGCCCGCCTTGGTCATTGCCTCTTTTATGAACCTTCCTACTATCTGAGTAATCCTGTTGAAATACTTAAAATATGGGAGGGCGGACTTGCAAGCCATGGTGCTGCAATTGGGATTGTTCTGGCACTTTGGCTCTATATCAGGAAACACAAATTATCTTTCCTGTGGCTGATGGACAGGATCGTGATCGTGGTTCCTCTCGGGGGAGCCTTTATCAGGACAGGAAATCTATTCAATTCAGAGATCTATGGCCGGTCATCAGACCTTCCCTGGGCTTTTCTTTTTGTAAGAGATATTGTCAGGGATCCAAATACGGGGGCTATTCTTCCAAATGTTCCCAGCCACCCTACCCAGATTTATGAAGCTTTAAGCTATCTTCTGATCTTTATATGTTTGTTTCTCTACTTCAGAAAAAATAAAGACAAGGTCAGAGATGGATTGATATTTGGTATCTTTCTGATCCTTTTGTTTACAGCCCGGTTCTTTATTGAATTTATTAAGAACGACCAGGTGTCGTTTGAATCCGGAATGCTGCTAAATTTAGGTCAGTGGTTAAGCCTTCCTTTCATCCTTGTTGGAATTGGATTA
>CAYSAH010000453.1:0-3521 GCA_964428945.1 uncultured Bacteroidaceae bacterium
CGTCTGATTTTGGTTCAGAAGAGTCCAGGTTCGAGCCCTGGCGGGTCAACACAAAAGGTCCTCGTTTAAGCAGCGAGGACTTTTTTTTAAGCCATAGCAGACAGGGCGAGAAGTTTATCCCGGTGCATTTTTCGTTGCGTTTCCCCATAAGGAAACGCCCAGAAAAAGCAATCGGGGAGCCCTGGCGGGTCAACACAAAAGGTCCTCTTGCAAGACAAGAGAACCTTTATATTCCTAATCTCCTGCCTGTTTAAGGCCATCCGGGGTCATCTGCCAGATTTTTCCCCCCATATGCCAGTCCGAAATATGGTCAACATTGTACACATCTTTTAGCAGGTCACGGGTTTCATTAGAAAAGCGAACATATTTTCCTTCAGGAATTTCAAGTGTAAGATCCACCCGCGGAAAGCGCCATTTCTCTGATCCCTCGAGGAAGAAGTAGGGATCGAGCACAATTTTATTGTCTGTTATCCTGTAATTGTAATTCAGTTTAGAGGCATTGTTGTCGGCTTCATCCCAATTCCTGCCTTTGGATCGTTTTTCTATTTCAATTCCGAAATGGACGTTTTCAGATCTTTCGATATCCAATGCAACTGTACCGTAGATCCTGTCAAGGTCTTCCGTAAGATACCATTTGCTGTTCATGTCAAAATCAAAGGCAAGGTCTTTTTCGAAATCCTTTTTCTGGTTTTCATTTATAGTAACATACAGAGTATCTGAATTAACAGAGACAGAATTTGATGTTTTACTCGTACCGGAATCGGAATAATTACCTGTTTCAAGGATCAGAATTCCTATCGTCATAAGCAAAGCAACAAACCAAAGGGAGGTAGCTCCGACAGTAAGGCCCCTGTTACGGGTTTTGATTGAAAAGATCAGCCTTATCAACCCATAGATCATAGCAATTACTGGTATAAGAAACAGAAGGGTCAGGGAAATGATCAACAGGGTAATGCTTACCGGGTCTGTGAAGGGAGTCAGGAGCTCGGCCAGGGTAAAGTCGTAGTTGTTGAAAGGGAAGAATTGCAGCCCGATGAATGCTCCGGATATTAAGCCTATTATTATCCCGATACCGGCGATCACAAAACCTGTTCCGATAATAATCAGTATCACCTTAACGAAGATGAGCAATATCTTCCCCAGATCCGAAAAAAAATTTCCGGCTGCTTTTTTTGTGCGTTTGACCGATTCAGAATTTGCAGCAGCCTTAACATTTTCCTTTGCAGCCTGGTATTCTTCCTTCACCTTTTTTTCAATGTTGGAGACATTAACAGGTTCACCCCGCATTTCCAGTTTTTGAGAAGAAGTTTCAGCTTTGGGCAACACTATCCACAGGATGATGTAAACCGGAAGTGATGCTCCCCCGAAAAAGAAGAAAATAATAAAGAGAATCCTGAATATCACGGGATCCATATTGAAATATGCACCCAGACCGCCACAAACACCTGCAACAACTGAATTCTCGGGATCGCGATAAAGCCTTTTACTACCTGAATGGTAGCTTGTTGAAGATTTTTGTGCAGTGCCTCCGCTTGCAGCTTCTTCACCATTATCAACGATTTCGTCAGGATCGCCCATAATCTCAATTACCTCATTTACACGACCTATATTAATTACCTCCTCCTCCTTGCTTTTCTTTTCCTGGAATAGCTCTGCTATCCTTGATTCAATATCATTCATGATCTCCTCTCCCTCATCCTTATTGGAAAAGTGGCGGCTTATTGCGTCAAGGTATTTTTTTAGTTTTTCGTAGGCATCCTCATCAATATGAAATACAATGCCGCTGAGATTTATTTTTATTGCTTTTTTCATGATTGTTATTTTTTACTTTTTGAGATGATTGAATTAATAGAATCCACCAACTCGTTCCAGGATCCTTCGAGTTCTTTCATATAGGATCTGCCTTTTTCAGTTAGTGCATAATATTTCCGGGGAGGACCCTGTTTGGATTCTTCCCATCGGTAGCTTAGCAGACCGGCATTTTTTTGCCTGGTTAACAGAGGATAGAGTGTTCCTTCAACCACGATAAGGTTTTTCTCTTTCATGGTATTAATGATATCGGAAGCGTAGCAGTCCTTTTTATTGACGATGGCCAATATGCAAAACTCCAGTGTTCCCTTTCTCATTTGTGCTTTTGCATTTTCGCTATTCATAATAGAGTCTGTTTATTATTACTTTATTATTTTTAATACAATCTATAACATATAACATAACAATGCAAAGATATATATAAATATTGGAACTATGCAAGACATAGTACTGAAATATTTTATATTTTAATGATTATACTTACCTTGGACTTCGTAAACATCAATAAATACGCGGCAGATGGAAATATCAGGCAATATCAGGAAAATGAGATCCATTCTCAATAATCCTGTCGAATACCTATTACCAGTTGGTGAAGCAGAGCTTAAAATGAATGATTTGCTTGGCAAAAACATGAGGATCGAGTACACGGGAGAGATAAATTGCATCAAATGCGGAAAAAAAACTTCTAAATCGTTTTCACAGGGATTCTGTTATCCTTGTTTCATCACAGCTCCAGAGACTGAGGATTGTGTATTAAGGCCTGAACTTTGCAGGGCACATGAAGGTGTTGCAAGAGATATGGATTATGCAAGGCAGCATTGCCTTATCGAGCAGGTTGTTTACCTGAGTATCACCAGCGATCTGAAGGTAGGTGTGACAAGATCAAGCCAGGTCCCTTTCAGGTGGATAGACCAGGGTGCGGTGAGCGCAATTGAAATTGCCAGAACCCCAAACAGGTACCTTGCAGGTATTATTGAAGTATCACTTAAGGCGTATATGAAAGACAAGACTAACTGGAGGGCCATGCTGAAGAATGAAATTTATAATTCAGATTTAAGACAGCAGAAGGACACTGCCATTGCATTTTTACCAGGAGATTTGGTTAAATATGCCAGTGTTAACAATTATATAACTGAGATCAATTATCCAGTTCTTAACTATCCTCAGAAGCTGGGAAGTTTAAATTTGGATACAGATCCTGTATATAGTGGTACGCTTTCAGGTATAAAAGGACAATACCTGATCTTTGCTGATGGTAAGGTTATAAATATCAGGAAATTTGGAGGTTACAAAGTAAAAATAAGTGCTTGAGCCTAAGAAATAATTGATTTTATCTCGCGCCTTATATTTTCCCAGACAGATTCATCCATTTTTGCACCGTAGAATTCAATGACTCTCCCCGAAATTATTGCGCCTATTTTACCGCATATATCCAGAGGTTGATTATGGATCAGTCCATACAGGAACCCAGCCGAGTACATATCCCCGGCTCCGGTGGTATCAACTGATTTGGAAGGTCTTACTCCAACCCTGGTAAGTTTTCCATTGGACCATATCAAAGACCCCTCAGCACCTGTTTTAACAACAGCAATCTCTGCCATCTGGCCAATTTTTTCAGCAGCTTTTTCGGGCTTTTCACCTGTAAGGACTTCTGCCTCCAGGTTATTGGCAAAAACTATATCAACACTTTCTTTTATAATTGAATGAAA
>CAYSAH010000454.1:0-2500 GCA_964428945.1 uncultured Bacteroidaceae bacterium
TATTCCTTACATTTACCCCATCATTGGTTCCACCTGCGCTCCATTGGGAGCTTCGGAGGACTAAGAGGGAATGCCGTACCTCGCATAAGGCAGCAATGCTGAAGCGGGAAATCGGCAACAGTTCCCGCTGCTGTATTTTCCATTTGGGTTCTGAGATGATCCCACTGTCACCGCCCGCCGTAGCTCCATCAGGAGCGAAGTCGGGCACCACCAGATGCTAAAGGTGGATGGTCCACCTGAGCAAAAGCTTCGGCGGACAAAGACGGGAAGGGCTCAGAAAACAGGAATAAGTCAGAAGACCTGCCAGTGAACGATTTTGTAGCCTGCGGAGAACAGGAAGTCGATCGATTCACCATCTTCTGACTTACAAAAACTCCCCGCAAAAGCACAAGATCAACTTGTTTTGATAGTTGGGCAGTGCACGAGGCCTTCTATCCTGGATAATAACCGTGCACATAGCATTAAAACATGAAAATACTGTATTCTTTCACAACAGCCTTTCTCCTTGCTGCAGGCGGGTTAACTGCTCAGGAAAAAGCTGCATTTGATCCGCTACCTCCCGACCTGCCGCCGGAAGTTATAAAACCAATAAGCAATTTTGAAGCCAGTGAGGATGAAGAGAACATAAGCATCACCCTCAGGGATCACTTCTACGATCCCAACAATCCCGACGGACTGATGCTCTTCGAGGTCCTGCTTAATTCTTATGCGGATGTTGCGAATGCAACGGTGCTTAACCAGGAACTGATCATCGGCTTTTTATCGCCCGGACAGACCCGAATTATCGTCCAGGCCAACAGCGGAGGCCTCACAACGACCGATACATTTGCCATCGGCGTGCGTCCTGTTATCGAAGAAGGCTATGACATAGCGGGATTTGATGAAATTCAACTGGACAATGAGCGTTTCTGGAACGGCTCAGATGGATCAGGCAGCTTCCTCAGCGGCAACTTCCGCTTTAAGAACGACTACAATGCCGAATGGTTCTCATGGTCGGGATGGGCATACTCGAATACCACCGACAATACCACCCCCGGCTTTATGAACCAGTACAGCGCATACTCGCCGGTGAGGATCGATTCTGCCGGGGGGGTCAATTACGGACTGACTTATATCTATGGACTTTCAGAGATTGAACTCGACAAGGAAGCGGATACACCTGTCAGGGGCTTTTTTATAACGAACAGCACCTATGCGGCACTCTCAATGCTGAAGGGAGATGAGTACACAAAGAAATTCGGGGGCAGCGACGGCAATGATCCCGACTGGTTCAAATTAACCGTCACCGGCTACGACCTCGAAGGGAACTCCGGCCAGGTGGATTTCATGCTTGCAGATTTCACTTTCGAAGACAGCAGCAAGGACTATATTGTTGAAACCTGGCAATGGGTGGACCTCTCCGGCCTGGGACCGGTCCACAGGCTGAATTTCAACCTGAGCTCCAGCGATAACGGGGATTTCGGGATGAATACGCCGGCCTTTTTCTGCATGGATAAGCTCTGCTCAGAAAAGGTAAGCGGGATATCCCGGGTTTCCCCCGATGAAATAAACCTGTTTCCAAACCCTTCAAACGGAATATTCAGGATCAGCTCTGCCGGTCACGGGAACATGGAAGTGATCGTCTTCGAACCCGGCGGGAAAAAGGTCCTCGATATACAGGAATACATCCCTGGAAATACTATAAACCTCGGTACCCGGGCAAAAGGATCTTATTTTGTCAAACTCTTAACACCAGATTCAGCTTATGTAAAACAAATCCTTATCCTCTAAACCCGACCCACAGAAAAAAGAAACTAAAGATGATGCAGCCAAAGTGGGTGACAACCCACAGCGAAAAGATATAAGACATAAATATGAAATATAGAAATATTCCCTTCGTGATATTTTGGTTAAGAGCTGTAACACAAAGGGGCACAAAGGAGACACGAAGGTTCACAAAGATCAGTCGTATATTAGCCGGAATGAATATGAAGTATATATTCATCGCTGCAATCTTTGGCTTAAGCTCCTTAAACCATGCCCAGTACATTTCTGAAGTGCTTGAATATGTTCCCGCACCCTCCCAGTACACCAACGCTGCGCCATGGGGAAACCCGTCGGCACCGGAATCTTTGACCGGAGGAATCACCGGGCACGTTTCCCTCGGCGCCTTCGGAGGCTATATCGTATTCAGGTTTGAAGGTCCCGTGGAGAACGATCCCGACAACCCGTTCGGGGTGGACTTCAGTATTTTCGGCAATCCCATGCCCAACTGGTCGGAACCCGGGATCGTATCGGTAATGAAAGATGAGAACGGGAACGGACTTCCCGATGATACCTGGTATGAACTGGCCGGATCGGATCACTATTTCAGCGCTACTGTATACAACTATGCGGTAAGCTATAGCAACCCGGGCGGCTCGAATGCCGAAGATGTTCCCTGGTCAGACAACCAGGGAAATTCCGGCCTCGTCAAAGCCAACAGCTTTTCCACCCAAAGCTACTATCCCCTAAGCGATTC
>CAYSAH010000454.1:2510-3514 GCA_964428945.1 uncultured Bacteroidaceae bacterium
AATACCAATGAATACACGCTTGCCGGAACAATGATCAGGTCGACGGTCGATACGGCCTTCCAGGCCGGGATCTACTCCCTGAAGAGAGCATTCGGATATGCCGACAACCAGTTCCGGGGTGCAGCTCCCTATACCCTTCCCGATAACCCCTACACCGCCGAAGTTGAACATTCAGGGGGCGATGCCTTCGATATCAGCTGGGCCATTGATGAGGAAGGCAATCATGTTGAACCTGATAAAATAGATTTCGTTAAGGTTCATACCGGCGTGATGGATGGTGCCGGCTGGCTCGGACAGATATCCACCGAGATCACCGGGGCCGTGGATGTATCGCCTGACCATGAGCTCAACGGCCCGGACAAAATGCTTGTTATAAAGGAATTGCCATACGTGCTGAACACCAATGAATACCAGATGGAAGTATTTGCTTTCAGGAAGGGAAGGCCGGAAGAAAATGAAATGATCTCCTGGACCAGCAATATGGCCAATGCTGAAGTGGATGAGAACAATATATTGCATGTGGAGGAATCAGGAGCGCTGACCCTGACAGCATCACTCGTCGGCGACCAGGAAATCTTTGCTTCGGTATCGACCATCATTGACTTGTCCACAAAGATCAAAAACACAACTTCGACGAACAGCTTCAGTGTATATCCAAACCCTGCCCAGGATCATATATGGATCAAGGGAGCACAGCGCTGCACTGTTACTGTTTATGATATGGCAGGAAAAGCACTGATGAGGGAAATGAATATCTCTGAAAGTGTTCTCCTCGATATCAGGCCCTTGCCGAAAGGAATATACCTGGTCGAAGTTTCGGATAAGGATCAGAAAACAAAGGAAAAACTTGTAAAGAACTGAGGTGAAAAACTTACTCCAGATATTGCTCCTGGCGACCAGTGTTGCCCTCTCCGGACAGGGGATCAGGGATTCGGTCTTTACCATCGAAGCAGTGGAGATCACCTCAAAAAGGGATTTTTTGAAGGAAGAAGCCGGTATGAAGG
>CAYSAH010000455.1:0-3486 GCA_964428945.1 uncultured Bacteroidaceae bacterium
CTGCCCCTCTGCGTTCCTCTGCGCCCTCTGCGGTAAAAAAAAGCAGCTTGCTGCTTATCCGTGTCCATTTGTGTCTATCTGTGGACAAAAAAAATTTAGCGCCAGCTAACTATCCGTGTCCATTTGTGTCCATCTGTGGACCCCAAAAACCAGCAGCTTGCTGCTACTCTCATCCCCTCCTACTCCGAGATCCTGTTCAACTCCGCATCAAGCGACGACTTGCTCTTCCTTGCCTTTACCCCCTGGTTGCCAAATTTATAGGTGGCATTCAACGACACCCTCCGCCCATCGAAAAAGGCATCGCCGTTGATGATCATACCCCCATAATCACTGCTGTAGAAATAACGGCTCCCCGTATTAAAAATATCCCGCACAGCTGCCTGGATGAGCAGTTTTTTAGCAAAAAATTCTCTTCTGATCCCAAGATCAATATTATAATTCGATGCGATGATGGTGGTTCCCCTCCATACTGAAGGACCGCTTGCATAAAGCGACAATTCCATGCGGATATCCCCGGGGAGCCTGAAATCGTTTTGCATCCTGAAATTTATTACGTTGACTTTAAGATCAATCAGGGTACCCCCAATGTCGCCCTGGTAAGCCTCATAATTGTATAGGAAGAAACTCGAAAACTCCCACCACTTGCTGATGCTCATCGGGTAACTCACCGACAGGCCGTTCACAATGGCCCTGTCCATGTTCCTCGGCGAAATCACAGTTCCCTTATCCCCCACGGTTTCAAATATGCTTGCAAAATAATTTTTCGTGATGCTGTAGGTATTGGAAATGACCAGCTTTCTTTTCAGGGAATAACTCACCTGGTAATTGTCGATATAATTCGGCTTCAGGAAGGGGTTCCCCCTCCAGGCTGCAAGTTCACTTAACTTGGACTCAAAAGGATTCAGGTTCTGATAATCGGGCCTTGTGATCCTCCTCCCGTAGCTCAGGCTCAGGGCATGGTTATTCTGGTCATTGTATGCAATGCTCACATTCGGGAACAGACTCGTGTAATTCCTCGGAACAACATCATCCGGTCCCGGGTTAGCACTTACAAGTTCCCCCAGCGAAGAAGTATTTTCCACCCTCAGACCTCCATTCATGGATACTCTTTCCGTGGGTTTTAAATTAACGATCACATAGGCTGCAGCCACTTTTTCCAGGTAGCTGAAATCGTTGCTCCTGCCGGTGTTGAGGGTCTCAATTCCATTCTCAACATCATAGTATTTGAGCTGGTTATTCGTACTTATATACGAATATTTTACCCCGGTCGAGATCTTTGCCTTTCCAACACTCCTGCTATAATCAGCCTGCGCTGAAAAGAGGTCAATTCCTGTACCCGCATCATAATTGCTCTGAATAGTTCTCAGGAGGACTGAATCCAGGGAATAGTAATAATTGGGCTGATCAGTATTATTGATGTTCATGTAGCTGGCATAACTCAGATCTGCAGAAAATTCCGAGCTCCTGTTAGGCACGAAGCTGTAATGCATGTTGGCATTATAATTCTGGCTGCCCCCTTCATCCAGGGTTTCTGCATATAGCCTTTCGCCCGGAAGAACACCATTCAGGTCCTCAATAAATGTAGTGCTCGACTGGGGAGAACTCCTTTCATTTACCAATGCCTTGGCATCCAGGCTCAGGGTATGCTCATTGTTGATCTTATAATCTACTCCACCGGTGAAATTAATACCTTTCCGGTTGCTAGGTCTGAGGGACAAAAGATCCAGCGAATAATTTTCAAGGATCATGATCTCATTGCGGTCGAAAGTTGAGTTATGATCGGAATAGTTTATACTTGAAAATACATTCAGTTTCTTCCCGCTGTAATTAAGGTTCGTTCCCACGCTGGTCCTTGGCTTCACTCCCTTCGAATAACTGGCATTCACACTCCCGTTAAATCCATTGCTCAGGTCTTTCTTCATAAGGATGTTAATGATCCCACCCGTACCTTCCGCATCGTACTTCGATGATGGATTTGAAATGATCTCTATGGACTCAATATCCTCCGAACGCATCCCTTCCAGCATGTTGGCCAGGTCGCTTCCCGAGATCCTAGAAGGACGGCCATTGATATAGATCTGAACCCCTGACTTCCCCTGCAGGATAATATTGTTGTCCATATCAACCCTTACACCGGGCGATTTCGAGAGCAATTCCAGCGCACTGTTCCCTGTGGAATTTACACTTGCTGATACATTGAATACCATTTTGTCTGCATGCACTTCAACCATAGCCTTTTCCCCTTTAATCACCACCTCCTCCAGGTCATTCAGCCTGGCCGACAGAAAAATGCTTCCTATTTCATAAACCTGGTATTCGCTTAGCGGGACCAGCTCCGAGATATAGGTGTTGAACTCAACATTCCGCACCATGATGTGGTAGTCTCCACTTTTAAGCTTGTCAAACTGAAAGGATCCGTCATCGCCGCTCAGCGTTCCTTTCATAAATACGGAGTCCCTGTTCATCAGCACAACAGTTGAGTATACTGCAGCTTCCTTGTCAGGATTATATACAAAACCCTGGATCCTGCCCGCTCCTGTTTGACCGTAGGAATTCAGGCCGAGCATCAGGATAATGAGCATTGAGGGAACAGATAGAATTTTCATGGAATAATTAATAGCTTGGATTTGTTGTAATTTGATTGTCCCGTATTACTCTGATTTTTTATAGATCATGTACCAGTTGATATAGTAGATCTCCGGATCTTTGTTTTTCAGCTTCTCTTTATCTTCGGGCGAAAGAAAAGTTTTCATGAAGTCATCCCCCGGCTTCCAGTTGGCGGGGAGTACGATATCCTCCTGGCTGTCGTGCGCCTGCAGGGCTTTTAAGGTCCTGAGGATCTCGTCTGTATTTCTTCCGACCTCACTCGGATAAAATTGAAATGCCCTGATCTTATTTTGCGGATCGATAAAAAATATTCCCCTTACACTTTGTCCCGATTTTGACTGCGTATCGACCATTCCATATTTATAGGAGATGGCGTAGCTGCTGTCGACAACCAGCGGAAAGCCTATATTCACCTTTCCCCGACCCTTAAAATCAATGTCTTCCAGGTCCGCCTTCCAGCTTTTGTGGGAGACCATACGGTCGACTGAAAGAACAAGGATCTGCGTATTCAGATCGCTGAATTCTTGCTGGCGGTAAGCAAGATCAAGAATTTCAGAGGAACATACCGGCGTGAAATCGCGTGGGTGGGAAAACAATATTTTCCATTTTCCTTCAAAATCGCCCGGGAAGGATATGGGTCCTTTTGTTGATTGAGACTTAAACGAAGGAGCAGTGCTGCCGATGAGCGGGATCCGCTGGCTGCTGCCATCCTGGGCGCCTGCAATTGCTGAAGCATACATAAACAGCCCAAAAAGAACCTTACTTATTTTCATGGGAATAGCTATTTTAAACCTAAATAGTTGGGGAAAACCTGATGATCAACAAATCTAGCCTTGCATATGTTCACAGAAGTGAGAAAGCCTGAAGAAACAATTCAAA
>CAYSAH010000456.1:0-3484 GCA_964428945.1 uncultured Bacteroidaceae bacterium
AAGGAACACAAAGGAACACAAAGAAGCACAAAGCACGGGGCATGGAGCATGGAGCATGGGGCACCGAAGTCGAGGGACGGTCCCCGGCCCGGCCTGCTCCGGAATAGTAAAAACAGAAAAGGCGATGCATCCGCACCGCCCCTTCTATGAAAAGAACTACACTAAAAGCAGCAGAGGCAAGCAATTTCCCTCCACATAAAAGTCTTTTTCCTTAGAACGCACGCATTTCAGCCACCTCCAGCGCGATGAGCGTAAACACATTCCAGCTGAACACCCTGGCCGATGGCCACCAGCACCCAGGCTGGGAAAGATCCATGGGGATGATCTCATGACTGAAGGGTTCATCGTAATTCAAATTGATCTCAGCGAGCATTCTTTTCTCAATGCGTTCCTTTGCCGGCTCCCAGCCGTGCTTTTTCCCGGCAACGTAGGCACAGATCTCGTTGCGCATCCAGCTTCCGCCGTTGTAGTACTGTCCCCTGGGCCACATCTGCTCCGGCAGGAAGGGCTTGTTCTGTTCCGTGAAAAAAGTATCTGTAAGGTGGAAAATGATTGGTGAACAATCGTGCATCACCGGGAATTTATCCAGCGTGCTGATCACCATCGCGGAGTCGAGCAGGGGCTTATCCCACAACCACCAGGATACGAATTCTGGCATCAGGTCGGTGAAGGAAACTACATAGGGAAAATCCCTGTCTGAGACCAGGTAGCCCTTATCCCCGTCGTAAAAGTTCCTGTATTCCTGCACCGTCTTATCCAGGTATTCCTGTTCAACTTCAAAACCCAGTTCCTTTGCAGCCATGAGGGTCACTGCGTATACCCCCTGGTTGACCGCCAGGTTTGAGGTTTTCTCTTCGAAGAACACAACATCGTTCTGGCTCAATGAGAACTGGGAGCTGACGATGCCATCCCTGTCGGGATCAAATTCCTCCAGGCAAAACTCCAGTGCCTTTTTCAAACGCAGGGTATCCAGGACTGAATTGTACCTGCGCTTGTTGATCAGTCCCCACCAGATCCATTCGCAGGTGGCCTCATTTCCTTTTTTCTCAATGCTGCCCATGTAGGGCGTGAGGATGGTACCAATGGCTCCCCGCTTGTCCTGTGTTCCTCCCCACTTTTCCCAGATGGCTTCATTCAGCTGCTTATCCCTGAGCGAAACCACGCTCCAGAAGGAATCCCGGTTGTACATATCGGGGGCATAGTTGATGCTTGGTACATTGTGGGGGCTGAAGTCCTGCGGACCGGTGATCCATGTGAGCATCAGGAAGTCGGCATACACCGCTTTTTCAGTGTCGGTGCCTTCGAATCCCAATCCTTCCGCGAGCCTTACCTGGCTGGCCAGGCGGATCTCCCTCAGGTCCCTGCACTCTTCAACAAAGGTAAATACTGTTTTAATTTGTTTTTCGCCCACCGGCATCCGGTGATAGGGCTGTGTTTGTGGATCGGTCCTGGTGATCTCAAGATCACGGATGGCAATATCGGAGCTGCTTTCGACCAGGAGTTGAGCCCTGGTGCCCTCCAGGCCCTGCAGCAAAGCCGATTCTTCAAATGTAAGCCACTCCCCCGCTGTTGCAGGGATGTTTGTTTTATAGTGGAAGCCGATCACTTCATCCTTCTGATCGCGTGTCTTTAAGAGCCTGAGATCGATAGGCTGTTCTGCTTTATAGCTGAACCTGAAGGTGTAAAACCCGTCAGAGGAGCTGAAGGGGATGATGACTCCGGATTTTGTTCCGGGCCGACCGGGATCAGCAGTAATTTTAAAATCATTTCCTTTTAGCGCCTTTATTCCTCCTCCCTTGTGAGGGAAAGCATCTTTCAGGAATTTGGAATCCAATGTGCAAGGTCTTCCGGCATTGTAGTCGGACAATTCACCAAAGCGAACGCTCACGTAGTCTTTGTTCTGTTTGCGTTCTTCTTTGTCCGCAAGCTGGTAGAGCTTAACATCGGCAATGGTTTGAACGGCTTTAAACCCATAGTTGCCCGTTCCCTGATCGGCAGGACGCTTCCGTATGTTCCGGGTCCACTGGTTGCGGTACCCTGCATCGGTGAGCAAGCCCATCGCGGTGGAATCGTCCAGGAAAAATCCGGCGGCGGGGTAGATCTCCCGTATGGCACCTCCCTGGTGGTCCAGGTGGTCAAAACTCCAGTAGGAAACCGGCGCTTCATATGGACTTAGTTTGTTCTCAAGCTGGAAAAACAGCAAGGGGATGTTGTTTTGCTCCAGGCTGATCTCTTTCTTTATAAGGTGATCGTTTACGATTGAATAGTTTACCCCGATGGTAATGAAGGTCATCAGCTTTTCCAGGTAATACTCCCCTGAAAGTTGTATGCCATCACTGCTTGTTATGGCGCTGCCTGCTTTCCAATTGGACAGTGTATCGGAGATACTGTGGTCGGCGTTCTCAATAAGCAGGGTGAACTCACCGCTTGCCAGGCCTGTGCTTGCCTTTTTGCTGCCATAGAGAATATCAACTGAAAAGCCGTCCACTGCATTGCCGGCCAACTGCAGGCTTACATGTTGCGAAAGCAGTGGAGAACAGGCTGAAATACCTATCCACAGAAGCAAAACTACCTTCCTCATTCGTGCAAGGATAAAAGATGATGAAAAGTGATAAAAAAAATAAAGGGAGGGACCCCAAAGGTATCCCTGCCCTTTAATTGATAAACTATTTACTATTGGGCTTCTTCATTTTCCAGGGTATACAAGGAAAGTGCTTCTGCATCAGTTAACGCCTTGTTGTAAATGCGCAAGTCATCCATGGTTCCTTTGAAGAATCCGTCGGTTGCCCCGGCTTCCTCGGTCATGTAATCCGTTGTGGGAAGTTGCTGACCGATACAAAGGTTTTTGGTTACTGTCATCAGGTCACCTGTTACACCCCTGTCCGTAATTTCCCTGACTTTCACGCCGTCGGCGAAGAATTTGATCACACCAGCTGAGCCATAGGAAACAATAACATGTGTCCATACACCCGTGTTCACTGCAAATGGATTGCTGTCGTCGTCACAAACAAATTCCCAGGTGTCAGGAGCGGTTTGCTTCCTGATTGTAAAGTAGAGCTTGTCTTCCGACTGCAGGTTTAACTTATAGCCGATCCAACGATCCAGGGATACGATGTAATCATTGTTGTCCTGGCTTTCCATATTGATCCATACACTTATACTTAGTTCAGTGGAAGGATTAAGCTTAGAGTTGTAAGGAACCTCGATGTTTGCTCCTTTGTCAAAGTAGTAGGCCATGTCATTGGTTCCAAACCTGTCGGCAGCCAATACCGGCAATACAGGACTTCCTGCGGTGTAGAAGTTTTCGTGGCCTGAATTTAATGTACCATTGTGGCCGTTGCCTGAATTATCAGTCGCATCGCCATTGAACAACCACTGGTAGAACAGCGGCTCCGTCCCCGCGGCGCCCACGCGGAATTCCACGTCCTCGAACGCCACGATCGTGCGGCTCTCGGGCTGGTCCGTAATTTGCGGCGGCTCGCCT
>CAYSAH010000457.1:0-3482 GCA_964428945.1 uncultured Bacteroidaceae bacterium
GCTCTTGTCCTTATGGCCATGGGAGAAAAGGTTGAAGCAATGAACACCTATGAAGTCGGGAAAATGTTCATCAGATACTCTTACGACCTGATAGGAAATATCAGTGATTTTGAAAAACTTTCGATTACAGGAGAATTATAAACCCAAAAAAAAATGAAACCCTCAATAATTACTTTGATACTTGCCCTTACCGGCACCCTGGTCTTTGGCCAGGTGGAACTCGATAAAACCTACAATTTTTCTGGCACCCTGGCAGCAATAGATGAAGGGGAATATAAGTATTTCGTTATGGATGTGCCCATGGAGCAGTGCCGCATCTATAATGAGGACCATTCACTCTTCAAAACGATAAACCTGCCTGTTCCCGATGGATACTATCTTAATGATATAAAATTTGTATCACGCAAAACCTTCAATATGGATGATGAGATCGAATTGCTTTATATCTATTATAAAGTCGAGGAGATCGAATCCCAGGTAATCTACACCTATGGTTTAAAGGTTATCAGTGAATCGGGGACCGTCCTGCTGAGCCTTGCGGATGGAGGCTATGCAGAAGTGAAACAGGGCACTGATGGATTGAAGCTTCTGGCTTACCAATACATTTTCTACGATTATTACTACCTGGTCAATACCAATATTTACTCGCTGGGTGGCAACGTGAAATCTGCCACTTTCTTTCCAAATGCAGGGTTAAAAGTATACCCCAACCCGGCTGAAAACAATATTCATATTGAACTTGATCCGGCCACAGGTTTTACTAAAAGCCAGATCACGATCAGTGATATTTCCGGCAGGCAGATGATCAGAAAACCCGTACCCGCCGGGGCAACGGAAATGAACATTAGCACAGGAAACCTGCCATCAGGCTCCTATATTTTAAACCTGGCTTCTGAGCACGGAACCATAGCCAGTGAAATTATTGAAAAAAGATAAACCAATGAGTGATAAACCAAAATTTGAAAGACCGGTGATCAACCGAATCAACGCAGGTGTACCTGATAAATTCGGGATGAAGACGAATGTCAGACCCATAACTGAAATTGATGGAAACAGTATAAAAGAACTCCTCGACAAGTTTGGATCCCCTTTATATGTCATTTCTGAAAAGACCATCAGGGAAACCTTCAGGGAAGCAGAATCTGCCTTTAAGACCCGCTATCCAAAGGTGCAGTTTGCATGGTCCTATAAAACCAATTACATGAATGCCGTATGCAGGGTATTTCACCAGGAAGGCTCCTGGGCTGAAGTGGTTTCGGGATTTGAATACCAAAAGGCAAGAGCCAATGGAGTTCCTGGAAATAAAATAATCTTTAACGGTCCGGACAAATCAAGGCAGGATCTGACCCTTGCAATAGAAAATGGAACCCTTATCCATATTGACCATTTCGACGAGTTATATGACATCATCGATATTGCTAATATGTTGAAGCAGAAGGCCAAAGTGGCCATTCGTATAAACATGGATACCGGGATTTACCCGCAATGGGACCGTTTTGGATTCAACTATGAGAACGGAGAAGCCTGGGCTGCCGTGAACAAGATCATGCCTGAAGAGTATGTTGAACTCATCGGGCTGCATACCCACATTGGAACCTATATTATGATGCCAGGGCCTTATGCTGTCGCCACCAGGAAACTGGCGGATCTTGCTGTAAGGATTGATCATAAATATGACCACGAGATAAAATACATAGACCTGGGTGGCGGGTTTGCTTCTAAAAATACGCTGAAAGGAGCTTACCTTCCGGGATCAGATACCTGCCCTTCATTCGATGATTACGCTAAAGCCATCATCGATGCCCTGGAAAACTCCGATATAAAACACGACCGCATGCCTACCCTCTTCCTCGAAACAGGAAGGGCCCTTATCGATGATGCCGGGTTCCTGGCAGGAACGGTACTTGCAAATAAAAGACTTGCAGACGGAAGACGGTCACTGATCATTGACATTGGTGTTAATATGCTTTTCACTTCCTTCTGGTACGAACATAACATTGTACCGGCTCAGGATCATCAGCAGGATTCGGAAGATACCACAATTTATGGCCCCTTGTGCATGAACATTGATGTGATCAGGGGCGCCGTTCAATTTCCCCTGCTGGAAAAAGGCGATCATGTGGTGATCAACAGGATCGGGGCATACAATATGACCCAGTGGTTGCAGTTTATTACATACAGGCCAAAAATTGTAATGATAAACATGGAGGGAGAACCATTGATCATCAGGAATAATGAAAATTATGAAACAATGAATATGCTTGAAATTATTCCTGAACACCTGAAAGATCTAAAGATCTGATAAACTTATAAAAGATGCCGGCACTGAAATTTAACAGGGAAAATTCAGGATACTTCTTTTCAAGTATCCTGAACTCCTATTCCCAGATCTTCTTTTCAACCCATAAACCATTTGCAGTTCTTATCCTTATCGTAACTTTTTACGATGTTTATGCAGGCATTTCAGGTCTCCTCGCAGTAGTTGTTACTTCTGCAGGCGCATTTATACTTAAGCTTCCAAAGCCAACCACAGCAAAAGGCTTTTATGGTTTCAACAGCCTCCTGGTGGGCCTGGGCCTGGGGATATACTACAGTTTTGGATGGCATCTCTTCCTGATCATTATTCTTGCTGCACTCTTAACTTTTTTTATCTCAGTTTCACTACAGGGCGTCATTGGAAAATATGGTCTTCCCTATTTGAGTATTCCATTCATTCTTGCCCTGTGGATCTTTATTACTGCAACCAGGAGTTTCGACGCGCTCGGAATAAGTGAACGGGGAATATACACACTGAACGAACTCTACCAGGTAGGAGGAAGCAGACTGATCAGGGTGCATGAATATTTCAATTCCATCAAACTTCCACAAGCGCTTACAACATATTTTATTTCCATAAGCGCAATCCTTTTTCAATACAGCGTATTGACGGGTATAATCCTTTCTGTAGGGATTCTCCTTTACAGCCGCATAGCATTTTCATTATCGCTGATCGGCTTCTATGTTGCGTTTCTTTTTTACCAGCTGATCGGTGCAAATATCACCCAGATCGATTACAGCTATATCGGTTTTAATTATATCCTTACATCAATAGCCCTGGGCGGATTCTTCCTGATCCCTTCGATCAGATCCTATTTGTGGGTGATCATCCTGATTCCCCTGGTGGCTGTAATAACGATAAGTCTGAATACAATTTTTCTTGAACTCAGGCTTCCGATATACTCCCTGCCTTTCAATATGGTAGTTCTGCTTTTTATTTACATCCTTAAATTCAGGTCCGATTATTCATACAAGCTTTCAGAGGCCTATTACCAGTATAACTCTCCGGAAAAGAATTTATATATTTTCCTGAACAATGCAGAGCGCTTCAGGTACAAACAGTTCAGGCAGATCAAACTTCCATTCTTTGGAACCTGGGATGTTGCCCAGGGTCACGATGGTGAACATACACACAAGAACGAGTGGCGACATGCATGGGATTTTGT
>CAYSAH010000458.1:0-3482 GCA_964428945.1 uncultured Bacteroidaceae bacterium
AATCATTGTTCTTTCGCTTGCAATACTTCAGAATTACTACTTTCCGCTGGTAATACTTATTGAGCAGATATTTGTTTTAATTGGCGTGCTCGGAATATCCTTGCTTAACTTTAAAAAAGCTTATGCATGGATTGTTTATCTGATGATTTACATGCTAATATATTACGTTGTGGGAACTGGAGCATCACTGGTTTTCCTGTCTGGGAGCTCTATCATACTGCTGTACAAATTACCTTCCATGGATTTATATAAAGTTGTGGGTATATTGTTAACAGGTCTGCTTTTACCATATATTTCTTTTAAACTAATATTCAATTTAAGCCTATTTGATGCTTATCTTGGTTTTTCCCCGGATCCTACTGCCCAGATAAAATATAGCATGAATGCCTGGTCATATGGCTACTTTTTTCTTATTCCGATTTTACTGATCATTAGCCTTTCTCAAAAGATGTTTGTTCAGATACTGACAGACCGCCTTAAAGTTTTGCTGAATTCAGCTTTTTTTACAATTGTCCTGGTTATCCTTATGTTTGGTGGCTCTGTTTTATTGATTTGGAAAACAAGTGATGAATCTGCCCGAAATAATGCCATATGCGATTATAATAATTATAATGGTAAATATGATGAGGCAATCAAAATAGCTCTTTCCACAAGTGATGAGTATGATATTTTAATGAATTTGAATTATAACTACTCTATTTCTTGTAAAGGGGAATTCATAGAGAGATTTTTGGATTATCCCCAGCTTCTGGGCAGCAAGATTCTGGCTCCGGATAAACTTGGATCACCTTTGTATATGATGGGAGCCAGTGACCTGTATTATAACCTGGGATATATAAGCGAGGCGCAGCATGCTGCATATGCTATCCTTGCGATTGACGCGGATAACGTACGTGCAAAAAAAAGACTTGTACAAACAAATATTTTAATGGGAAATCCCGGGGCAGCGCAGGTTTTTCTGAGATCAATCAATTCAGGTTTTCACAACAAAGATTTTGTTGAAAAATACAATGCATATATTCAGGATCCAAAAAGGATATCAAACGATCCTTCATTAAAGAAAAAGTTGGATCTGATGCCTGGAAATTTTGCTATTCCTGCTCAAATGTATGAGCGCCTTCGGGATCTGATTATTAAGAATGATTCAAATATGCTGGCCTATGAATATTTGCAGGCTTCATATTTAATGGATCATCGACTCGGTGATTTTATGAATGAACTGGAAGCTTCCCGTAAATTTTATAACTATATCCCCTTGCCTTATGAACAGGCAATAATCATGTATTTCTTCTCAATTGAAAAAGAAGGATTGGAAGATTATGCTGTCAGCAGTAAAGCAAAATCAGAATTCAATGAATTTGTGAGTATTATGACTTCGCACGGAAATAACCGGGAGTTGGCTAAAGGGAGCCTGGACAACCTGAGGAATACGTATATGTATTATACCACTTATAACAGCCCAAAAGTAACCAATGCAACAGTTGTAAAATAGTATTTTGAATAGCAATGAAGATTCACATCATATATATTACAATGGTTTTCATCCTTTTTCACGGCTGTAGTCAACATCTAAAAGATATCCGGGAACTTGATGAAAAAGTAGTTATAATACCGGATTATACGGATATTACGGTACCCGGTAACATAGCACCGCTTAATTTCTACATTGACAGGGAAGGACAGGAGTATTATGTTTTTATATTTTCAACAAATGGTAAAGGGATTGAAATTACCAGTAAGACTCCTGAGATCCGGATCCCTGTTAATAAATGGAAGAAGCTGCTTTCTTCCAATAAGGGAGAACAATTGAAGTTTGATATTTATGTGAAGGAAAAGGGTTCGTGGCTTAGATTCAAAACCATAGATAATACAATTGCCCGGGAAGCAATTCATCCATACCTGGCCTACAGGCTCATAAATACGCAATATGCATATTCAACTGTTATGCAATTTGGACAAAGAAACCTGGAATCATTTGATGAGAATATCATTTTTGATAACAGATCAACAAACAGGGGGTGTTTTAATTGCCATTCCTTCAGTAATTACGATCCTGACAAAATGTCGATGCATTTCAGGCAGGAATACGCAGGAACCCTTATCAGGGATGGCGATAAAATCGTGAAACTAAATACCAAAACGCCAAATACGATCTCAACTTTCGGCTATGTTTCATCAAATCCAAACGGGGATCTGATCGCATATTCAACAAATGTATTCAATGAATATTTTACAAATGGCGAATCAAATCTGAATGAAGTCACCGATCAGGTTTCGGATATTGTAGTGTATAATGTTAAGACGAATGTTGTTACCACATCTCCAAAAATTTCTACCCGTAATCGGGAAAATTTCCCAAGTTGGTCACCAGATGGAAAATTCCTTTATTATTTGAGCGCTGATGAAGCTACACAGGAATTTGACAGCAGGTTTTACAGCTACTACAGCCTGGTAAGAATCGAATACAACCAGGAAAAAAATACCTGGGGAGAACCTGATACGATCTATAATGCCAGAAAGGAAGGGAAAAGTCTGACCTTCCCGAGGGTATCACCTGACGGTAAGTATCTACTTTTCTGCCTGATAGACTATGGGTATTTCTCGATCAATCACAAAGAGAGTGATTTATACCTGATGGATCTTGAAACCAGGGAATATGAAAAACTAGCAATAAACAGTGATTATAATGACAGTTATCATTCCTGGTCGCAGGATGGAAGGTGGGTTGTCTTTAGCAGCAAACGATTCAATCATTTATTCACTGCTCCGCATTTTGTTTATTTTGATGAGGAAGGCAATTTTCACAAGCCCTTTATTTTACCACAGAAAGATCCTTATTTTTATGAGACTTTCTTATTGAACTACAACATTCCTGAATTTATTAACGGAAAGGTAAATTTGAAGGCAACCCAGATTCGTGATATTTTATATAAGGACGGAACAGACGTGATCTTCGATCCTGAAGTAGATATTGAGGCCCTGTCTTTACTTTCGGGTCAGACAAAATAGGGAATAAAAGGAAGCTTTCTAATAAGTCCGGTACCTGGAAAAGCTACTTGTAATTGTTAAGCTAAATGATCAATAGCTACTAAAGTTACCTGGCTTATAACTTTGTGGTTCTTCGTGCCTCCTTTGTGTTCCATTGTGCAACAGTTATTTCACAAAGGGACACATCCCTGTCGGCCGACAGGCGAAGAAAACACGAAGAACCTGAAAGAATTATGCTCACAATTAGAACCCTGACTTTCGGTCTGAAACCAATTCTCTCTTACGCTTACCTATTGAGACAAGCGCTTTCAGTTTAAATTACCCTTTAGAATCGGTCTTTTAAATATTCAGGTCCCATATCAATATTTCTACTGATATGCAGGATTCTGGATCAGGGCCCCGTTGGAGTCATCGATCTCTGTTTGGGGGATCGGGTAAGGTTCATGCGTACCTGCAACGAAACCTAATGGACCGAGAACTGTGCCAGCGTCTCC
>CAYSAH010000459.1:0-3482 GCA_964428945.1 uncultured Bacteroidaceae bacterium
AACCCATAATTGCATGACTCCGGGGCTTACACTTTCATTATAGGATTTGTGTTTGGGTGGATTTAGCAGAACGAGATTGACAGATCTCTGGTGACAGAACCCGGAGATCATCTTAAGATATCTGATCTGGTGTACGCTCTGAAGGACTATTTCCTCCTCATCCGGGTCAATACCCGGATCGACATCGAGCTTATCCCTCTCAAGGCGTTTATATCCACCGTAATTGGGGATTGAGTTTGTGCAACCGGTTTTACCAAAGCTTTTCAAGACTGTTTCGTAGCTTTTTACAATTGATTTCACTACACCTCTGAAATAAGCATCAGGATTGCTCTCTGCCAAAAAACGTTTCTCCGGTCTTCCGAGAATATAATTATAGTACTGTACCTTTTCAACCATGAAGTAATCACTCAACAACCAGGTCTGTTCCTTTTCGATTAATAGATCTGCATAAGAATAGCTAATGAATACGGTTCTGATATTTTCATTATTCTCCAGCAGAGTCTTGATCTTTGCATAAGAATAAAGATAAGCCTCCCCTGCCTGAGCAATGTTGATAGAGTGACTTATTAGTCTGTCATCAACCGCGCATTCCACGGTTGAATTTCCTGAAAAAACAAAATAGGTATCCGGGCTGGTCTTCAGAAAATTATCTTTTCTCTTATTGATCAGGTAATCAGACGATAAAATCAATCCTGCAACTATTGAAATAATAATTATGGCAAATAATAAGAGCTTTAACAGAACTGTTTTCATAAAGATGACCTAGAACTGAAAATAGATGAATTTCTGTGCGCCACCACCAAACAGGAGTATTATGAGCACAAGGCTGGCATAAATACTCCATCGCACCCAGACACTATTAATCTTTTCAAATCGCAGGGCATGGGTTTTTCCCCTCTGTCTAAACTCAATGATAATGAACAGCAGAGCTAATGCAATTTCTTTTACCGGAAGGTCGCCGGGATTACTAAACAATGACGGCGAGAACATTCCTTTTATGTATTCGATTGATTCACTTACCGATTCCGATCTGAAAATAACCCATGTAAGCACAATAAATAGGAAGGTAAACATCCCTTCGGTGAAAGAAAGCAAGATATTGTTATTGTCAATTTTAAATTTCTTCAGGATACTCTTCCTTGGCTTTTTCTGGTAATTATAAAAAATCAACAACAATCCATGAAGCAGTCCCCAAATCAGAAATGTATAATTGGCTCCATGCCATAGTCCTGTTAGTAACCAGGTCAACAGGCTGGCAATAATATATATGAACAGGTCTGTTCTGAACAGCAGGACCCTTTCCGTCTTGATTTTCCAGGCTAAACCAAATGAAACAGGCAGGAACAGATAATCACGGAACCAGGTTGTAAGTGAAATATGCCACCTCCTCCAGAAGTCCGTAATATCCCTGGCAAAATAGGGATAGTTAAAATTTTTCATCAGTCTGAATCCCAGAATACTTGCAGTACCAATTGCAATATGTGAATAACCTGAGAAATCAGCATAGATCTGAAAAGTATAAAACAGAGCTCCAACAAACAGTGTACTTCCGGGATTGCCTGAGTAACTATTAAAAACCTCATTAACAAAAGGTGCAAGGTTATCAGCCACTGCAATTTTCACAAACAAACCCCAAAGAATTTGCCTCAATCCGTCAGAAACCTGTTGATAGTCAAATACCCTGGTGGTTCCGATCTGAGGAAGCAGGGTTGACGGCCTCTGTATAGGACCTGCAAGGATGATAGGGAAAAAGCCGAGAGAAAGCAATACATTAATCAAATTTTTATCAGCGGAAGTATTGCCTTTAAAAATATCCAGCAAATAGCTTATCGACAAGAAGGTATAAAAACTAATCCCTACAGGAAGTATGACATCTATTGTTGTACCCCTGATCTGATATCCCAATAGTGAGACGAAATCAACAAATCCTTCGATGAAAAAATTAAAATATTTTAATAGTCCGAGAACCCAAATATTAATCGCTAATCCTGTGATTAAAAATACCTTTTTTTGCCATTCTGTCCTTCCGTCATCTATTTTAATCCCAATTAAATAGTTAAAAAGAGAGACAAAAATGAGTAAAACTAGAAATCTCCAATCCCACCAGCCATAAAAGACATAACTGGCAACAAGCAGTAAAAAATTCTGAGTGCGGCATGAAGATCTTGCAAACCAATAGACAAGAAACACTATCAGCAAAAAAATCGCAAATTCTACTGAATTAAAAAGCACGTTTTTGGATGACTAAGGCAATGCTTGTTTTGGAGTAAAATGATCAGCTGGTTGCTTTTCAAATACCTTCCTGTGCCTTTACCGATTTTGAAAAAAGAGCAAACCCGTCACTATTTTCATCATATTCAATATCTTCAAGATATATTTTAGCATCCTTGGGGATATCCCGTTTCAGCATTACGTCATCAGCCAGGCAAGCTGGCAACGCGGCTTTCAGTTTATTATCAGCACAATTCTCTATTAATCCGTAACTGGCATAACCTCCGAACCCATCCAGTCTTTCGCCCTTCTTCAGATCCTTTTTTGCATAGGCATAAACATTTGTTTTAAAACCGAAGTCAGGTTTCAGAACTGCCCTGTTGTTAAGGACTACTTCGGCAACCGTAGCAGCAAATTCGAAATGGCACAGGTGATAGGGACGATAAAACAGGTAAAAAGGACCAGGACCCATATCCGGAGGCAACCAGCTCAGTGTGCTCTTTTGATAAGGATGGTCAGTATATCCTATTACGAAGACACCGCCCTTTGGTTTTGCATCAAGCACATAATCAACTATTGGGTTTTTACCATTCCAAATTTTTTGAAAATCAAAGTGGTCAAATATCTCATATATACTGTCCATTTTCGGACCGTACATCCCCGGAGTTGCTACATAACCTCCAATTCCATTTGCCATTACTGCCATTTCCACACACAGTTTTGTGCCGTCAGAATAAGATGAGCACATTTTCGGATCGAGATCACGTTTTTCGGCTTCTCCCATAATAGAATAAGGGGTTACATGCCGGTCCAAAAATCCTTTCATATTTCCCGCCATCACAATTTGGAACCCCATAAATTCAACTTCATCAATAATCCGTTTAATTACCGCCGGCTGATCTCCATCCGAAACAGTATAAACAAGGTTATTTCTCCGGGCTTTTGACAACAAATAACTCCCGTACATCAAATCTGCTTCATAATTCATCATTATCAGATGCTGATTATGGTCCAGGGCCTTTTCGCCATAGAGGGCACCTCCAACTATTGAGCTGGTGGCTTCAATAAAAACCCTGATCTGTTCACAGCTGGCAATTAAATTTCCGTCTTCACATATCGCAAGCTGTCCTTTCTGAATTGCTTCATTCATTTCAGAAAGACTATTAACTACCTTATAGTTATAATTAAACTGTTTTGCGACATCAATTGCTCTGTTCAAATTAATGTCGGCAATAGCACAGCATTCAATTCCAGGGGTAAGTGCAGATTGA
>CAYSAH010000460.1:0-3470 GCA_964428945.1 uncultured Bacteroidaceae bacterium
ATTCAAGGATACAGTACCATCAGAATCTGTAAATAATATAGGTCTTACAGATGGAACTCCGGAAAACACCACGACTTTAATATCAGATTTCTTCATGAAAAAATTTCAAACTTATTCTGATAAAGGAGAGGAGTTCAATGCCTTCATCCCATTGAATGACAGATTATATTTCCAGAGACATGATGGCTTTTTACATTTCAGGGATAATGCCGGCAATGAGGAAACCCTGTATCTGATAAATAATGACACGGATTCGATCTACGTTATCAAATCAGCATATTCCGCCAGCAGTTTGTTTGTTTTCGGATTCATTTACGGCCAGAGTATTGCATATCAGCTGGGTAGGATAGATCAGCAGGGAGTTTATCATTTCATTCGAAATTATAATTCCAAATCTGACATTCAATTAATGTTTCCGTTAAAAAACACCATCCTTGTCAACGAATCCGTGAATTATGTTCAATCCCTTGTAGCCTATAACGATGAAGAAATGCAACTGATAGGTGAATTTGGCTATATTTCCACCTTCTATGGATCCAATGAAAATTTCGCATTCTTTATCAGCAAAGGGGCTGCATGGAAGACAGATGGAACACTGCCAGGTACATCTAAGTTTGCCGATCTGTCCTTATATTACATTGGCCGCAATGTTTCAGTGGTTGCAAATGACTTATTATACTTCATTGGCAGAAGGGGATCCGATACTGGGATTGAATTGCTTATAAGCGATGGAACTGAGGGAGGGACAAAAGTGATGGATGTATTTCCCGGTCCGGTAAGCTCATTTCCTTCGGGTTTAAAAATCATACAGGACAGACTTTTTTTTACCGCGAGAGATGAAACAGAACAAAGAGCCATATTCTGTTACAATCATGAAAATGATTCGATTTCACGATTAAATACAGGTGATCTCAGGATAGGAAGCAGGTATGAAGAACTTAACGGTTATCTGTATTATGCTGCTGAAGATAAGGAAAAAGGAATATGTATTTACAGAACCCCTGTCTATGCTGCTTCAAACAGTGAAAATGAATTCGGGGAATTTTCACATTATATTTTACCAAATCCGGTAACGGACTACATTAAAACAGAAAATTGCTTTGATAGCTTTAAAATATACAATTTGAACGGAGTTCTTCTTGATGAGGGTTATCTGAATTATGAAAAGACAATCAATGCAAATCAATTAAAAAGTGGAGTGTATATTATTCGACTTTCAGGTTCAAAATCCTGGGATGGGAAATTTGTAAAGCTTTGATCATTTATATATCCGGATGCATGCCTTTATTCGCCAGAGAATTCAAGCATGTAATAAAAACGGAAATGTTACTGGTTTCTGATTAAAATTTATACAAACATGGAAGTTGGTATTTCGGAGGCCTAAAAACCGCACAAAACAGGAAATAACAGTTCTTTCTATATAAAATTTTATATTGTTTCACATGGATTTACATGAATACTGGCGAAAAAACTGGTGCCTTATAATGATTATCTTCGTGATAAGAGTTCAAACAGCTGCTCATTAATATAATAGTTCCCGGTTCCAAGTTTTTCTTTTCTGAGTAATCCCTCTTCAGCTAACTTGTTCAGGTAGTTTGCAGCTGTAATTCTTGAAACATTCAAGTCATTTACAATAAATTCAATTTTTGTATACGGATGTTTAAATAAGTTGTTTAATAAATCCTGACTATAAAATTTGTATTCTTCTCTAAGTCTGTTTTTAAAGGACAGCATTAGTTCTTTAATTTCCTTAATAAGTTGAATCGTTTCAATCGCAGTTAATTCAATACCTTCAACCATATAAATAATCCAATCGTCCCAACTATTCGTTTCACGCACGTACTGAAGAAGTCTGTAATATTCAGATTTGTTTTTAATGATATAACTACTCAGGTAGAGAATTGGAAGGTTTTGAAGGTTATGAAGAATCAGATACAGGATATTAATTATTCGTCCGGTTCTTCCGTTTCCATCATAGAAAGGATGAATACTTTCAAATTGAAAATGTATGATCGCCATTTTTATAAGGGGATCCAGGTCGCTAATAGTGGGATCATTAATAAATTTCTCAAGATTCGACATTAATTTGTTTATTATCTCGATATCCTGAGGTGGCGTATATATTGTCTTTCCACTATCCGAGCTCTTTAATGTTGTTCCGGGCAGTTTTCTGTAACCGGCTTTATTGTCTTCCAAAATTTCCTGAACCCTAAGGATGATTTTATTCGTCAAAAGACCATGCTCAGAAACAAGCTCAAAGCCTGTATTTAATGCATGTATGTAATTCTGGACTTCTTTTGCATTTAATGACCTTATTGTTTCAATATTTAGCCCTGATTTATACAAATCATCATGTGTAGTTATAATGTTTTCAATAGCCGAGCTGTCTTTTGCCTCTTGCAGGCCAAGTGTATTGATCAATATTCGCTGATTTGGTATTGTTGATGCAAGGCCTTTAAGTTCGGCCAGTGCGGCATGTGCCCTTGGTAATCTTTTTAGGACAGCCTTTGACTCAAGGTCAATAGTTAAGGGTAACTCTTTTGGTTGCCAATTCAGACCATTCGTCATAATGTAAAGGTTTTTGACTTTTCTTTACAAAGAAACGCCCTTTTGTAAAAAAATCCAACTTTTCTTTACAAATATCATTCTTTTGATAAGATTTCAGAGAAAACCTATCATAAGGCTGGAAAAACCGGAGGCATTGACCACCCTTCTCCGGTTTGCAGTGAGCAGGAGGTTTTCATAAGAATCCGCAGATCACTTATTATTGATATAGAAATACTTACATTCTGGTATTGGGTGGAAAAAACGGAGGCACTGACCACCCGGTGCAGGAATAGTGATCCTAATGCAAGTGTCATCTAATCAATCTGATAAGATGGTCAACAAAAAAACGGCCTGACATGGTCAATTAGTCCGTTTTTTCCAGCATGAATGTTGGCACAAAAAGCATGACATAAAAAATTGCAGAAGGGAGGACAAGCGGAGGGGCAATTAAGATAGGGGAGCTTTACAAAATACCTCTTAAAATATACATTCCATTTTGTAAAGTGGCGGTTTTTTTGCCCCGGGGTTGTGCTGGCTTGTGGATTATTTATCTCCGTAATGCCCCCAAAGGCTCAAAACATGAACTGTTATTATATCTTCTTCAATAGTGTAAACAAGGCGGTGCCTGTGATTTATTCGACGAGAAAATTTTCCGGAAAGGCCGTATTTCATTAGCTCTACTCGCCCTGTTCCTTCTGTAGGGTTTTCTTTAATTTCGTTAAGAAGCCTGGCTATCTTTTTAAGCACAGCTGTATCGCCAGCCTTCTTATGCTTTTCTATGTCTGCTAAAGCTATTTTGGTAAATTCTAAAACATAACTCATAAGCCAAGCAAATCATTTATTTCTTCAGAGCTTGTAATTCTTTTTACTTCTCCGTTTTTTGCTTGTTCTGCACTTCGCTTTATTTTCTTTACCATTTCAGC
>CAYSAH010000461.1:0-3457 GCA_964428945.1 uncultured Bacteroidaceae bacterium
AACGGCTTTGATTTGTGCCGCATTCCCTCGTTTGTCTGGTCGTTCAGGTTGATGAACAAAGGTTCCCAATCACCGCTAAGTGTATTGTTATCAATCGCATATCCGTGATTTTGCGAGGTGATATATGCTTTATCAGTACCAACCTGCAGTACGGGCTGGTTATGACTTCTGTGTCCGTATTTCAATTTATAGGTATCAGCATCTGCAGCCAGTGCCATCAGCTGGTTCCCCAGGCAAATTCCGAATATCGGGGTTTCCTGATCAAATGCCCTGGACAGGTTTTTAATTGTTGCCTTGCACTGTTTTGGATCTCCCGGTCCATTCGAAATAAATAATCCATCATATTCCTCTTTGGAAATGTCATGATCAAACGGCACCCTTATAACAGTAGTGTCTCTTTCAAGCAGGTAGCGAATGATATTATACTTCACACCGCAATCAATAAGCAGGATCTTATGTTTCCCTGTTCCATACACGGTCCTTTCCTTCACCGAAACCTCATCAACCAGGTTCACAAGGTTTGGATCATACCATTCAGGTTCATCATTATTGAAAATAACTTTTCCCAACATGGACCCCTTTTCACGAAGGATTTTGGTGATCATCCGTGTGTCAAGTCCGAAAATTCCGGGAATTTTATTCTCCTTCAGCCATTCACCCAGGCTCTTTTCTGCATTCCAGTGTGAATATTCAGCAGAATAATCGCTTACTATAAGGGCGGAAATATGAAGGGTATTGGACTCGAAAAACCGCAGCATATTGTTCTCAACAACATCCTCAGGAACACCATAATTACCAACCAGGGGATAGGTAAGAACAAGGATCTGTCCACGATAGGAGGGGTCTGTAAGACTTTCCGGGTAACCGGTCATTGCAGTATTAAAAACGACCTCTCCTGCAACGCTGCCTTCATATCCGAAGGAAAAACCATTAAACGAACTGCCATCTTCCAGCTTGAGCTGAATCTTTTTATATTCCATAAAATTCCGGGTAAAATAAAATCATTCTTTATTCAAAAATCTGTTTAATATATCATCTGCCTGTTCCGGGCTAAGATTTTTCGCCACGATCTTTTTGTCTTTATCAAGAAGGAACAACTGGGGAAAACTAAGAAGATTGTATTCTTTCCTGAAATCATTGTTGTAAGGACTCCAGCAGTTTATCCAGTCAAGCATCCCATGCTCATTTACAAAGTCAATCCACTTGACTTTCCCTTCTACTGAATTTATAACATGTATCGCTAAAACCTGCACGCCCTGGTCTTTGTATTTTTCGAATACATCATAGAGTACAGGGGTTGACTTCTGACAATGTCCGCAATCGGATTCCCAGAAATAGAGCAAGGTGTATTCTGCGTTTATTTGGGAAAGCATAAAACTAAACCCGATATGGGGATCTTTTTTAATGTCTGCATCCATTTCAGCCATTGCGAAATGTTCCTTTGGGATGCCCTTTAATTCAAAGTCTGGAGCAATATTACCAATGAAGGTTGGCTTGCTCTTCTCAAGGTTTTCCTTCAGTTTATCAATAAAATCCTTGCTGCTCCATGTTGCCTCGGGGATATAGTATTTTTCCGCGATATGGAAGTACACCTTGTCCATTCCCATAAGCTTGCTCTCAGCATAATTGTTAAAAAGGGTGATCAGCATATACCTGAATATAGCCTCATCGGACCTTGATTTTTCGATGAGTTGATCCACTGCCACGATCAGGGAATCGGGGTGCTGGGGAACCACTTTGTTGATATAGGTTTTCACCTTGGGTTCATAAAGTGGGGTATGCAGGAGCCGAAGATCCGAAATGTCGAAATTATCAAAGTAATGATTCTTGTAATAGACATACTGGATGGAATCCTTCTGCCGCCGGGTTCCGGTTACTATCTCTTCGGGAGCCCGTTCTTCCTTCATTGCTTTAAGGAAAGTGGAAAAGAACAGCGCTTCATTTTCTTTGATCATTTCATCAATGTATGCGCCCATTTCCTCATTGAGCTTTTCCAGTTTTTTGTTGATCCTTACTGAATCAGATCCGTTTCCTGCCCGTTCAAGTTCCTCCGTGAATAACTTCTGTTCTTCCCGCTTTTCTGCCAGGTACTTTTTATATTGGTAGAATCGCTGGTTGTCTTCCGATCCTTCAAATACAATCTTCGAAACCAGGTCAGAACTGTCAGCTGATACAGAAAATCTCTGATCCTTGTCGAGCATAAAATCAAAGAAATATTTGCCGCTGAAATAGAATATATAGAGTCCGCCTTCGAAAGATGTTTTTCCTGAAAAAGTTGCCTCTCCCATTAGATTGAGGATCACAGTATCTTTTGGAACCATCCTGGTCGTGAAATATTCTGCCAGAATCACCTCCTGTCCTGCAAAATCAGGAGCCTTGAGCCTGATTTCGTAACCCTGGGAATAGATCAAAGCATTAAAAAAAATGAGGGAAATTATTGTGAGGTGTAATCTGTTTTTCTCTTTTACCATCAGAATATTATTGAAAGCCCAAATTTAATCATAATAAGTAAATAACCGACTTTATCGGTTTTCAAAATATCTGGACAAGCTTTGTGCCAAAGTCCATTGATAAAAATGTATAAAAAAGGCTTTTATTACTTGTTATGGCACAAAAATGGAAGTAACTTCGATCCTGTTTAACAATCCAGGTTATAATCTTTATAATTCATTTATCATGTACACGCTGGCTGAAGCACAAAATCTGATAGAAAACCATATGAGGAACATTAAGTTCCCTGAAAAACCTGCTGAGTTATACGACCCGGTACGCTATATACTTTCAATTGGGGGAAAGAGGATCAGACCTGCACTGGTACTGCTGACCTGCGATATGTTTGCAGGTTCAGTGGATTCTGCATTACATCCTGCAACGGCAATCGAGATCTTTCATAATTTTACTCTGCTGCATGACGATATTATGGATAAATCAGAATTGCGGCGGGGAAAAGAAACGGTGCATATAAAATGGAATGAGAACATTGCCATACTCTCGGGTGACGTGATGTCGATACTTGCAAACAGGTTTATGAATGAATCCCCGGTTGCAGTGCTGAGAGAAGTTAATGATGTATTTACCACCTCTGCAATGGAAGTCTGCGAGGGTCAGCAAATGGATATGAACTTCGAAAAGGAGCTGACTGTAACCGAGGCTGACTACCTGAGGATGATCGAATTAAAAACTGCAGTCCTGATTGCTGCAAGTCTTAAAATTGGTGCAATGCTGGGAGGTGCCCCGGAAAAGGATGCTGAGGATCTTTACAGCTTTGGCAGAGATCTGGGCATAGCTTTCCAGTTGCAGGATGATCTCCTTGACACCTATGGAGATCCGGCAATATTTGGGAAAAAACCTGGTATGGATATCATTGATAATAGGAAAACAATTCTTATGATTACAGCCCTGAGAGATGGCAACAAGGATCAGGTTAAAACACTAACGAACTGGCTGACGGCAAATG
>CAYSAH010000462.1:0-3452 GCA_964428945.1 uncultured Bacteroidaceae bacterium
AGGAAGCCGGTATGAAGGAGACCAGGATCGACACCTTTATCCTTTCCAGCCAGGTACACCAGAACCTCTCCGATCTTCTTGCCGAAAATTCAACACTGTGCATCAAGGATTATGGCCGCGGTGCACTATCAACCGTTTCCTTCAGGGGAACGGCCCCTTCCCATACCCAGGTAAGCTGGAACGGGATGAATACCAATTCGCCGATGCTGGGAATGGTCGATTTTTCCCTTATTCCGGTATTTATTATCGACGGACTGAATATTCAGCATGGTGCAGGATCTGTTGCATCGCAGAGCGGCGGACTGGGAGGACTTATCGCCATTGAGAACAGACCCGACTGGTCCAATACGGTCGGGGGAAAGTTGTACCAGGACTATGGAAGTTTCGGAACAGGCAATATTTACAGCCAGATCAATTTAGGGAACCCCCTGCTGCAGTCAAAAACAAGGGTATATATCAACAGGTCAAGGAATGATTACACCTTCCTGAATAAAAATATCATTGAGACCGATCCTGAGACTGGTGAGAGCTACCATCCGCTGCAAAAAAACGAACATGCAGCATTTCAAAAACGGGGGATCATGCAGGAATTCTATTTCAGGCCCTCCTCGCAGCTGATTGTCTCTAACCGGACCTGGCTGCAAAAGGCTGAACGGATCATCCCGACAGTTCTGAGCAATGAATATACCGAAGAACAGCTTGAACGATACAATTCACAATCGGACCAGACCATAAAAAATGTAACGGAGCTCAGCCGCTATTGGCCGGATACCAAACTTATTGCAAGATCAGGAATTGATTACCAGCAACTTGATTACACAATGATCTTCCAGTTTGCAGGACTGGGAACAAATACGACTGTTGATTCGAAAAGTACGATGAAAAGCTGGTTCAACACGATCGAACTTGAGCACGCTTTTTCAGAGCGCATCTCAGCAGCATTCAAAGGTTCCTTCAACCGTTACAATATCTCAACTTCAGACCAGGTAACACAGAACGGCTATGATACCATCCGGCTTGAAGGCTCTTTTTTCGGTGGAATTTATTACAGTCCTGCAGAAAAGGTACAACTCTCATTCCAGCTGAGAAAGGACATGGTATCGGACTACAGTTCCCCGTTCATTTTTGCTGCGGGGATCAATTACAAACCATTTGTTTCGCGAAACATGGTTCTTAAAGCCAATGTAGCAAGAAATTACCACCATCCGACCCTGAACGACCTTTACTGGCAACCCGGCGGAAATCCTGACCTTCTGCCTGAAGAAGGTTATTCCGCTGAAGTTTCCATTGTATTATCAGAGAAAATAAATACACTTTCCCTGAGATCATCCCTGACCACCTATTATTCCTCCATCAACAACTGGATCATGTGGCTTCCGGGGTTTAAGGGCTACTGGGAGCCCTTCAATGTAAAGGAAGTCAGGTCATACGGTTTGGAATACAATCTTTCTGCGGGCTACAGGATACAGAAAACAGAGATCCGGCTGCACGGAAATTTTGCACTTACCTCAACGCTTAACTTCGGCGATCCCTTTGTGGAAGGTGATGAATCGCACGGGAAGCAACTGCCCTTTATTCCGAAGATCTCCGGCAATATCTTTTCTTCCGTTTCCAACAGGGGTTATTACCTGGTTTTTCAGAATAATTCAATGGGGATCAGGTATCTTATTAGAAGCAACTTCGCTTCCATCGATGACAATTCAGGGGAAGCGGATCCTTCAAAGCTAAGCGATCAGCTGTATAGTCTCTATCCTCATTACCTCAATAAACTCACCGCCGGAAAAAGTATTACCCTTCCGTTCGGAACGCTGGCGCTTGAAATTTATGTGGATAACCTCTTCAACGAAACCTACAGGAATGTGCTGCAACGTTTCATGCCCGGAAGGTCATTCAATTTTCACATGAAATTTGACTTTTAAGAATAAGCGGATGAGAAAGCGGTGCTTCATATTGGTCCTTCTGCCGGCTTTATTCTTGCTGGGCTCCTGCATGGACGATGATGCCTGGTTTGATATGAATGAGCTCAGGGTAAGCGAAGATTCGATCCTGCGGGAGAATATTAACGCCCAGGCCGGGGTTTTCATCCTGAATGAAGGGAATTTTATGTACGACAATGCCTCGCTTTCCTACTACATGATCGATTCAATGAAAGTTTTGAACGAGGTCTTTTATCGCAGCAACGCCTCGAATCTCGGTGATGTGGCGCAATCGATGGTGATCCGCGACAGCCTGGGATATATCGTGATCAACAACAGCAGCAAGATCTATGTGATCAATGTGAATACCTTTGAATATATTGGCAAAATCACCGGCTTAACTTCCCCCCGCTACATTCACTTTATCAGTGATGAAAAAGCCTATGTTAGTGACCTGTATTCCGGGTTTATTTCCATCGTGGATCCACGGACCTTTGAGATCACCGGATCGATAGATGTGAGGAATCCATCCTCTCAGTTCATCCAGCATCCCACGGAGCAGATGGTGCAATATGGCAGGTATGTATTTACCAACTGCTGGAGTTTCGACAACAAGATCCTCGTGATCGATTCAGAAACTGACAGGGTCGCGGATTCCGTAGAAGTTCCACTACAGCCCAACTCGATGGTTCTGGATCGTTTTAATAAACTGTGGGTCCTATGTGACGGCGGTTTTGAGGGAAATCCGGCCGGGAATGTCGCCCCTGCACTTGTAAGGATCGATCCCTCTACCTTAAGTATTGAGAAGACCATCAGCTTTCAGATCAATGATTATCCAAGGAAGCTGACCAGCAATGGTACCCGTGATACTTTGTATTTCCTGAACAATCACATTTTGCGTCACTTCATCCTTTCCGAAGATTCACCGGAAATAGTTATCGAAAGCCCCTATGAGAACAATCTGTCGGGAGGTTTTTACGGGCTTGGCGTTGATCCCTTCTCGGGCGAAATTTACCTCGCCGATGCCATTGACCAGGTACAAAGAGGACTGGTATACCGATTTAAAAGCGATGGTTCTGCTATCGATACTTTCCGGACCGGTATCAATCCCGGGTTCTTCTGTTTTAAGGGGGAGCAGGATTAAGGAAAATAAGATAAAATCTACAGGCCCCTCTGATTGCATCAGCGATTTTATCAGCAGTTCTCTACGTAACAGCTGTTACACAAAGGAACACAAAGAAGCACAAAGGACCACAAAGCACAGGGCGCGGGGCGCGGCGCATGGAGCATGGAGCATGGGGCACCGGGCACCGGGCACCGGGCAGTCCGGGTGGAGTCGAGGGACAGGCACTCCTGAGTACTCCTAAGTACTCCTAAGTACTCCTAAGTACCAGGTATCCGAATCAAACCATCCCTGTATTAAAAAAGCAGCTTGCTGCTCATCTGTGTCTATTTGTGTTTATCTGTGGACAAAAAAACCGGCAGCTTGCTGCCCCTTTGTGATTCTTTGTGCTTCTTTGTGCCTCTTCGTGTAAC
>CAYSAH010000463.1:0-3227 GCA_964428945.1 uncultured Bacteroidaceae bacterium
AGCTGATCTGTAACACTTACTTGTTGAGACTCATAACCCACAAAACTTACAATAAGCATTGCGCCTCTGGAAACCTCAATATTGAATTCCCCGTCAATATTTGTAACCGTACCAAAGGCAGTTCCCTGCACGGCTACTGTTGCACCGGGCAGGGGTTCCCCGGTACCGGATTCTCTTACTGTACCGCTTATGCTTATATTCTGCGCACTGATAGCTGTGGCAAAAAGCAAGCCCAGAATAAGTAAAAGACTCCTTTCTATTAGGACTTTTCTTTTCATAAAACTAGTTTTAGTCGATGTTTAGGTTTAATAATTTGTAGTTAAGATCTCTGAAACTGTTCCGATAAATTCTTTTCTAAAAGATAGTGAATCTAATTAAAAAAGCAGTGCAATTTAGTGATTTCATTAGGTGTACAGGTTTATTTCGGGTAATTAAACAACATAAATCTATGCAATCGGTTCCGCAAACGTTTGCATTGGGAGATTCAGAATCGTCTTTATTTGAATTTTGCGTCACCTTTCGCATTCTTAGTGCTGCATTGCCACACAGCTATTTCGCAAAGTTTCGCAAAGAATTTAAAAGGAAACAAAGAATTCAGCCACATTAAAAATTCATTATATTTAATGATTCAATGAATCAATGAGTCACCAGGTAACCATAAAAGATATTGCCCGTGAATTGGGGGTTTCTCCCTCCACGGTTTCAAGGGCACTTAAGGACCATCCGGATATCAGTTCTGCCACAAAAACCCAGGTGAGGGAACTGGTTGAAAAAATGAAATACAAACCCAATGCCATTGCATTAAGTTTACGGAGTCAGAAAACCAATGTTATCAGTGTTATTGTTCCGCAGATCGTTCACCATTTTTTCTCCTCCGTAATTTCCGGGATCGAAGAAGTTGCCCAGGCGAAGGGGTACAATGTAATGATCTTCCAGTCAAACGAAAAGTATGAAAGGGAAGTTGAGATCCTACAGGCCATTGAATCGAACAGGGCTGAAGGAATCCTGGTTTCGGTTTCTAAAACAACTAGAAATTTTGCGCATTTCCGTGACCTGGTAGAAAAGGAGTTTCCTATCGTGTTCTTCGACAGGGTTTGTGATGAACTGGAAACCGACAAAGTGATCGTGGATGACTTTAATGGTGCGATGAATGCTGTTGAGTATCTCATCAAAACGGGCTGTAAAAGAATTGCACATCTTGCCGCACCTCAGAACCTGCTTATAGGCTATCATCGAAAGCGCGGGTATATCTCTGCCCTCGAAAAAAACGGAATAGAGGTCGACGATTCACTTATTATGAAGTGTGATACGATCGAGGAGGCGTATGAGATCATCCCAAAGTTAATGTCTCTGGAAAGGCCACCTGACGGAATTTTTGCGGTAAACGATATGACCGCTGCCGGAACCATAAACGCACTTAAATCTTTGAAATACAGAGTTCCTGAAGATATTTCCGTGATCGGATTTACCGACGGACTTGTGTCAACAGTTACAGATCCGCCCCTGACTACCATTAGCCAGCATGGTTTTGAAATTGGCAAAAAAGCAGCTGAAATGCTGTTGTATCGTATCAATAATCCCGATTCAGGGAAGAAAGTTTATACTGAAGTGATCAAAACGGAGTTGATCGTAAGGGGAAGTACAAGAAGATGATTCTTTACGGATCTTTGCGAAATAACCAATACCTGAAGGGACACAAAGAAGTCACAAAGTGGCACAAAGAAGAACAAAAGTCAAAAAAAAATTCCTGTTCCCGCAAACGATTGCAATAAGGAAATCATTGATTTTACTAGGCTTCTGCTATTTTTTTCTTCATGAACTATTTGTTTAATTCAAGCATTTTTTAATACATTTGGTTGGAACTTGGTTCCATCCGATAAATTTCTATATGCTCAAGATCTCTGAAATCGCATGAAGTGTGATCAGGGATTTTTTTGTGCCCGCCGGTCTCATTTCCATCGTTTTCCTTTAGAATAAATGAATTTCAAAATCAACGGAGCAAGACCGGTAAAACAGAATAAAAAAAAATGAAAAAGCCACGCTTAAGCTTCTGGCAGATCTGGAACATGAGTTTCGGATTTTTGGGGATCCAATTTGGATTTGCGCTTCAAAATGGTAATGTAAGCAGGATCTTTCAGACCCTGGGAGCTGATATTTCGGACATTCCGATACTATGGATCGCCGCCCCGGTTACAGGCCTGATCATTCAGCCGATAATAGGGCATATGAGCGACAATACATGGAACCGTTTTGGGCGCAGACGGCCGTATTTTATGGTTGGGGCACTTCTTGCCTCCCTGGCCCTGCTGGTAATGCCCAATTCACCGGCATTATGGTTTGCTGCAGGAATGCTCTGGATCATGGATGCCTCTATAAATGTTTCCATGGAGCCCTTCAGGGCCTTTGTCGGTGATATGATGCCCGATTCGCAACGCACCATTGGGTTTACCATGCAAAGTTTTTTTATCGGAGTTGGAGCGTTTGTTGCCTCCTGGCTTCCTTATATCCTCACGAACTGGTTCAATATTTCAAATACGGCACCTGAAGGACAGATACCCCAGACTGTAAAATTATCTTTCTACCTCGGAGGTGCAGTTTTCCTGCTTGCAGTAGGATGGACCGTCTTTCGAAGCAAGGAATATTCGCCCGAAGAATTGAGCGCTTTTGAGGAAGCCGAACCCGGATACATTAAAGCGGATATGGATGCCGGGACAAAACCGGATCCGCTCGGAAAATATATTCGCAGAGGAATAATCTGGACTATTTTTGGAGCGATCATGGCCCTGCCGGTCTATTTTTTCAAAATGGAAAAGGAGCTGTATATCCTCTCTATCGGACTGGCGTTTTTTGGAATTCTGCAATTGATAACGGCCATTTTTGTAAAGGGAAATAAAATTGAAAGCGGGCTTGTAAGTATAATTACGGACCTGTACCGGATGCCAAAGACCATGGGTCAGCTGGCGATCGTTCAGTTCTTTTCATGGTTTGCCCTTTTTTCAATGTGGATCTACATGACCCCTGCCGTTACCGATCACCTGTATGGAACTTCCGATACACAATCGATTCTTTACGGGGAAGGGGCCAACCTGGTAAGCGGAATGATGGGCTGGTATAATCTTTTTGCTGCCGGATTCGGACTCGTTATTTTGCCTTACATTTCAAAACTCACCAACAGGAAGATCACACACATGATCGCTCTTGTGGTAGGAGGAATCGGACTTGCCTCT
>CAYSAH010000463.1:3237-3450 GCA_964428945.1 uncultured Bacteroidaceae bacterium
GCCATGCCCTACGCGATCCTTACGGGTGCACTTCCACAGAAAAAGATGGGAGTATATATGGGAATATTTAATTTCTTCATTGTGATCCCCCAGATCCTCGCTGCAAGCATACTTGGATTCCTCGTGAAGTCCTTGTTCCATGGAGAAAGTATCTACGCGCTTTTGGTCGGGGGTGCTTCCCTGGTTATTGCTGCTGTGCTGGTCCTTTTTGTT
>CAYSAH010000464.1:0-3440 GCA_964428945.1 uncultured Bacteroidaceae bacterium
CATGCCCCATGCCCCATGCTCCGCGCCCTGTGCTTTGCGTAACAGCTGTTACACAAAGAGGCACAAAGAAGCACGGAGAAGCACAGAGGAGCAGCAAGCTGCTTTTCTTAATACAGGGATGGTTTGATCCGGATACCTGGCACCTAGAGTACTTAGGAGTACTTAGGAGTACTTAGGAGTACTTAGGAGTACTTAGGAGTACTTAGGAGTGCCTGATACCTAATACCTTGCGCCTTGCGCCTTGCGCCTGATACCTGACGACTGCCACCTGACACCTCATGCCTTTCTCCCCGATACCTGATACCTAAACCCTATTGCCTCACCCCTGCTCCGTGCCCCGCGCCTCCTTAAAGTCTCCCGGTGCGACCCCGTAGGTTTCCTTAAAGGTCTGGTAGAAATAGGAGCGGCTGTTGAAGCCGGTTTCGTAAAAGACCTCTGAAACAGTTTTGTCGCCGCTTCGGAGGGTCTGTGCGGCTCTTTTCAGACGCAGGTTGTTTATCAAACCATGCGGCGTCAGGCCGGTCAGTACCTTGATCTTCCTGTAAAGCTGTGTCTTGCTCATGGCCACATGCCTGGCAAGCAGGTTGGCATTGAGTTCGGGGATGTGCAGATTGCTGTCAATGTATCCGACAAGATTCGTGATGATCCCCTGGTCATGAGGAGAGAGTCCTTCCAGCAGTTCAGAATTGAGAATATTCTCCTCCGATTCCCTGAAGGTCTTCCGGAAATGTTCCGTGCTGGCAAGGAGCTTTTCGACCCTGACAAGCAGGTGCCTGGGGTAAAAGGGCTTGGGAATGTAGGCATCGGCACCCACTTCCAGTCCCTCAATCAGGTCTTCGATCTCTGCCTTGGCAGTAAGCATGATCAGGGGAATATGACTGGTGTGGATATCATTCCTGATCGTTCGGGTGAGCTCCAGTCCATCCATGCCCGGCATGACCACATCACTGATGACCAGGTCAATGGATTCCTTTTTCAGAATCCTGAGGGCGCTTTTTCCATCGTAAGCCTTGAAGATGAAATAGGTGTCGGACAGGATACTTCCGATCAGTGAAACAACCTCTGCATTGTCGTCTACCACCAGGATAGCGTATTGCCGGTTGTCGACCAGGCGTTCAGTATATTCTTCTTCAGCAGTTCCTTTCTTCAGGGTCTGTAACTCGAATTCCACCCCAAGGGCGATTTTATCACTGCTCGGCTTAAGTATCTTTTCATCACCTTTCTGCCCTTGTCCCTCCTGGATGAGAGGCATGCACACGCAAAATTCACTCCCCCCGCTTTCCAGGTTCCTGACCCGGATCGATCCATGGTGCAATTCAACAAGTCCCCGGGTAAGTGAAAGCCCCACTCCACCGCTTTCATGATGTACCGGGGCATCATGCACGCTACTGCCATGGTGATAGAAGCGATCGAATATCTTGTCCAGGGATTCCGGGGGTATTCCAATCCCTGTATCTCTCACCACCAGGAGAAAATCGGGTTCCTCCTTTATAAGCTCAACTTCCACGCTGCCTCCTGCCGGCGTATATTTTATTGCATTGCTGATCAGGTTCAGAACGATCCTTTCAAACTTATCCGGATCGATCCATGCAATGAGCGCTTCCTTTGGGTGCAGGAATGAGAGCTTCACCTCGCTGATCCTGTCGTACACTTCGAAGGCCTTTACCAGCTTAGCGATATAATTCACCAGGTCGTAGCGCTGGAAGGACAACTTCATGTTCCTGGTTTCCACCTTCCTGAATTCGATAAGCTCATTGATCAGTTTCTGCAATTTACTGGCATTCTGGAAGATTGACCGGGCATAACGACCCAGTCGCTGCCTGCCTGACAGCTTTTCATCCAGTATGGCTGCCGGCGCAAGGATAAGCGTGAGCGGGGTTCTGAACTCATGCGCGATATCTGTGAAGAATTGAAGTTTGTACTGGTTGATCTCTTCCGATTTTGCCTGTTCCAGCTTTGCCTTTTCAAGTTGACGCCGTTCCTCGATCCTACTCCTGAAATACCTGCTCAGGATGTAGATAAATATACCGAGAAGTACCGCATAAACCAGGTAAGCTGCAAGGGTATTCCAATACGGCCTCCTTATAAGGATGGGAAGTTCCCGGATCTCCGGGCCATAGATCCCGTCTTCGTTGGTGGCCCTGATCTTTAAGGTATACTTTCCCGGGGGTACGTTGGTAAATCCTGCGATCCTTTCCTCCCCTGCTTTTGTCCATGAATCATAAAACCCTTCCAGGATGTAGTCAAATTGGCATTTACGCGCATTGTAATAATTCAGCGAAGTAAAGGATATACTGAAAAAGTCCTGGTTGTGCTTAAGGACAATATCCCGTGTGCTGTTTAAATTGCGCTGCAGGATGCGGGTGGAATCACCCGGTACTACCAGGGTATTGTTCAGGCGGAACTCGTTCAGGATGATCGGGGGGAAATTATCCGACAACTCGATCTCCCGTGGATCGAACCAGTCCAGGCCCTCCACTCCGCCGAAATAAAGCGTATTGGTTGAAGTGTGCTTAAAATAGGCTCCATCGGTATATTCCGAATTCTGCAGTCCGTCCCTCTTGTTGAAGTTCAGGAAGGCTCCACGGGAAACATCAAGCTTGGAAAGCCCCTGGTTCGTGCTGATCCATATCTGCCCCTCCGCATCTTCCAGGATGCCGTGAACCGTATTGTTCGGCATCCCGTTGCGCTCGGTATAGTGTATGAACTGGTAGGGCCTGAAGGACAGGTTGAGTACACTCAGTCCTTCGCTCGTGCCGATCCACAACCTCCGCTTACTGCCCATGCAGAGCGAGAGTATATCGTCGTCGATAAACTCCTTTTCTATGTTCTCCCTCACCCCGAAGATCTCGAAGGATGAATTCAAGGTATTCATGCGGTGAAGTCCGCCTCCCCGGGTACCGATCCAGAGAACATTCGGTCCCTCCTCGACGATCGAATAAACAATATCACTGTTCAGGCTTCCCTCTCCCTGCGTGTACCTGAATTGTTTGAATTTACGCAACTCGTAGGCTCCTTCACTGTTCCTGGCAACCTCCATGTTTATCAGCCCGTACCCATTGGTGCCCAGCCAGATGCTCCCGAAAACATCGATACAAATGGCATAAACGTATCCGAATTCAAGCTCCCCGGCATGTACAAGGTCCCCGGGAAAATGAAATATCCTTCCGGACGATTGTTCAAGCATGTCGATCCCCTCCCCGTCGACCCCGATCCACAGGTTGTTCCGCTTATCCATGTTTAGCGAGAGCACCGCGTTGTTCGACATGCCATTGTCAGTATTGTACGAGATCCTGCGTCCCGGAACGTCGGTGATCCTGTTCAGGCCGTCTCCCCGCGTGCCTACCCACAGGTTCCCGCGTTCGTCCTTGTAGACCGATCGTACGATATTGTGGCCGAGGGACCCGGATTCACTGCTCCCTTTTTTAAGATTGAAGAAG
>CAYSAH010000465.1:0-3425 GCA_964428945.1 uncultured Bacteroidaceae bacterium
GGACGGAACCTTTACTAAGGACAATAGTTCATTTGCCTCTTATGATTTCACTGACCCTGAGCCTACGGTCATTGACTTTAACAACGACGGGTATATGGACATCTTTATTAACGGTTGGGAGAACAACCAGGTAGGCAGATTCAGCAAGATCTTTATCAATGACTATTTTGGTGGTTATACCGTTTCTGCCCAGCCGAATATAATTCAAAAGGGTTGGGGCTCAGGTACCTGGTATGACGTGGATGCCGATGGCAACCTGGACCTCCTGCTGAACGGTGATGGTGGTGCAAACGGAGAAGCCAGTTCGGATGTTTACAGGCTTTATAAGAATAACAACGGGGTATTGGAAGAAGCTGCAACATTTAATGATTACCGTCAAATAAGCGTTAAGGGTGGTGCGCGTTTTGCTGATCTCGACAACGACGGTGATGCAGATATCATTTTAACCGGATGGAGTGTAACAGAGGTCCGCCAGGCCACCATTGTCATGGAATGCACCGATGCCGCTAATTTTGTATATGTACGTCATGCATGGAGTGACAGTGACCAGGTTCCCGGAGTATCTGAAAGCGATGTTGAAGTAGCCGACTTTAACAATGACCATAAGATAGACATCGTCGTATCAGGCTACAGCGGTGCTTTTGGAAGAAGAATTGCAGGAGTGATCTTTAACGATATGGCAGATGCGAATACCTTGCCTGGTGCTCCCTCAAACCTCGTCCATTCAGATATTGAGGGGGGAGGAGTCTTATTCTCCTGGGATGCCGGAACCGACGGCGAAACCCCTGCAGCTGCACTTACCTACAGCCTGTATCTGAAGGATGTGACCAACGACAAGTGGCTGATCAATCCGGAAGCCAACCTGGCTGACGGTAAGCGGAAAGTGACAGGTTTGGGCAACCGGGATAACAGCCTTTCCTGGCCCATCTATGAATTGCCAGACGGAGATTACGAGTGGAGCGTGCAGGCTGTGGATGGCAATTATGAAGGCAGCCCATTCCCAACGCCTCTTGGTTTTACTCTTTCAGAAGGGACGATCGTGGGTATTAAGGAAGCATTTATTGACAATGAAAGTCTTGCCAAAGTGCTATCACAAGAAGGTGTACTGCATATACAATTCAGGGAAAATGTTTCCAATGCCAGTATCAGGGTCTATTCAGTAGAAGGAAGATTGCTTGTTAATACCACTTCCTCGTCAACAAACTTCAGAACGGACTTACAGGATGGAATGTATCTTGTACTCATCTCAAGCAAGGGCAAAATACAAACATCCAGGGTACTTGTTTTTTAGAGCAGGTAGTTTAGTGAACAGGTCTTTTCGGGAGAAAAGACCTGTTTAATTTTAAATTTGATTTTTCTCACCTTAAAACAGCTGATGATGTTAAAGCTTAAAGCTTTGTTGTTTGTTGCCTTTGTTTTTACAATAGGGGCATGTACTACAAAGAACAATAGAGAGACAACCGGGGAAGCAGTTACCCTGGACAATATCTGGAGTGTGAAACAAGCCATGGAATGGCAAAAAGCCAATGCTTGGTTGCGTGGCTGCAATTTTAATCCCAGCACTGCCATCAACCAATTGGAAACATGGCAGGAAGAAACATTTGATCCTGTGACCATTGACAGGGAACTCGGATGGGCTGAAGAGATTGGCATGAATTGTATGCGTGTTTACCTTCACCATGTGGCATGGGAAACAGACAAGGAAGGATTCAGGGGCAGGATGGATAAGTACCTTGAGATCGCCAGCAGTCACGGGATCAAAACCATTTTTGTTTTTTTCGATGATTGCTGGAACCCGACCTACCAGGCAGGAAAGCAGCCTGAACCTGAACCCGGAATTCATAACTCCGGATGGGTTCAGGATCCGGGAGAACTCTTCTATGAAGACAGTACCCTGATCAAGGTACTGGAAAATTATGTGAAGGATGTGCTGACTGTCTTCAGGGACGATGATCGCATCGTGATGTGGGACCTCTACAATGAACCTGGTAATTCAGGCTATGTTAACAGGTCAATGACCTTGCTTGAAAAGGTATTTGAATGGGCCTGGGAGCTTCGTCCTTCACAGCCCCTGTCGGTTGGTTTATGGAACAGGGATCTGGAAGACCTGAATAAATTTCAATTGGACCACTCAGATATTATCACTTATCACAATTATAATGGTCAGGAACATCACCAGCAGGCCATCGATTCCTTAAAGACCTATGGACGTCCCCTGGTATGCACTGAATATATGGCCAGGAAATTTAACAGCACCTTTGAGAGCATCATGCCAATGCTCAAAAAAGAGCAAATTGGAGCAATAAACTGGGGCCTGGTTGCTGGAAGATCAAACACTAAGTATGCCTGGGGATCACCGGTTCCGGATGGATCGGATCCGGAATTGTGGTTTCACGAAATCTTCAGGCCCGACGGAACACCTTACAGGCAGGAAGAGGTGGACTTGATCAAAAGTCTGACCTTAAATGAATGAAGGAACTGGGGAAAATATAATTATTGGACTGCTAAAAAGCCATTACCCCTGGAGCAACTTCCTTCACGATCCCGGCAAAGCCGGAACCGATGATCCTCGGAAATTTCGATCCCTGGATCAGCTTCAGGATTCCCTGCCGGATCTTCCAGTCCACCGGGTTCACCGACACGGCCTTTACCCGGACCAGTAAACGGTTCTCTTTCAATTCTGCCTGGGCAGTTCGCCGTATTGCAGCGATCCCGGTTGCCCGTATGATACCAGGTATGATGCTTTCATGATACATTAACATTTGGCGCATTTTTTTTTGTTGCAGGAAGAGGAGGGAGGAGGCCCGGGATTTGACTGCAGTATTTATATACCTTTGGGGCCAGGTATAAAGTCTTAATGAAATTGAATTTTTGCAGCCTGGGCAATTAGAATCTCTGCTGATTATTAATTTTCCAGTCTCTTACTGCATTTCCAAATGCCCTGGCATTTTCCGGTTTAATTTCATCCCATTCACGACCACACCAAAGTCCGTCAACCCCTGCATTCAGTGCCGCTGTTGTTGCATTGAAGACTTCTTCAGGAGTATTGTTGCAGTCATAGCCAGGCATGTCAAAACCTGGACGGGCATACACCAGGGCTCCACCGTTTATATCTGTAACAACGCGCTTACATTCCTTAAATACATAGTCGGCCGAAAATGATGTGTCGTGCCGACGATGCTGCGCCAGGCCAGGTTGTAATTCAGGATCATAGCCCAGCATACTTAGATACATCGGATATGAATATTCTTCACTCGCATCGCCAAACAATATTTTTTGGTAGTACTTTTCAAAGTGGCGGGTTGACCTTCTTCCCATACTATCAAAGTAAACCGCTATGCTGATCCAATCGGAATACGAACCCATCTTTGAATAGTCCCATGTGGCCCGTGTGAACAAATCCCAGGTCATTCCATGATCAATGT
>CAYSAH010000466.1:0-673 GCA_964428945.1 uncultured Bacteroidaceae bacterium
TCTGATAAACCTGTGATTGTTTTTCATACACATCTTTGATTACGGGCATTGCCTGGGTGGAGATGGTATCCCGCTTACGCTTCATCGTTTCAAGCATAAGGGTATAGATTTTATCAACCAGCAGCTCACTCTCTATTTTTTTAAACTGCTTTTCATCAACAGGAGATTCAATTGAGAAGATCCTGATAAGGTCCATTTTGAAAGCATCAAAATCATCTGAACCATGGTAAGTATGTACAAGACTTTCAGTAACATCGTAAATCATATTTGCTATATCAAGGGAAATACGCTCACCGAACAATGCATGTTTTCTTCGCTTATAAATCACTTCACGCTGTGAATTCATCACGTCGTCATATTCAAGAAGGTTCTTCCTTATACCAAAGTTGTTTTCTTCTACTTTCTTCTGAGCCCTTTCGATCGACTTTGTGATCATAGAATGCTGGATCACTTCTCCTTCTTTAAGCCCGAGCCGGTCCATGAGACCAGCGATCCTGTCGGAACTGAAAAGCCTCATCAAATCATCCTCGAGTGAAACATAGAATTGTGAACTTCCAGGGTCACCCTGCCGGCCTGCCCGACCACGCAGCTGCCTGTCGACTCTCCTGGATTCATGTCTTTCAGTACCAAGGATGGCCAATCCGCCAGCTTTCCTCACCCCTTCAGTAAGTTT
>CAYSAH010000466.1:683-3423 GCA_964428945.1 uncultured Bacteroidaceae bacterium
GATAGTAACGGTTCCGGCCTTGCCTGCCTGTGCGACAATTTCCGCCTCTCTCTGGTGAAGCTTGGCGTTCAGGACATTATGTTCTATTTTCTTCATTTTCAGCATCCTGGACAGAAGTTCGGATACTTCAACTGAAGTGGTTCCAACAAGACTTGGTCTTCCCTCTTTTACAAGTTGCTCTATTTCGTCAATAACAGCATTATATTTTTCCCTCTTGGTCTTATAAATAAAATCCTCCCTGTCGTCCCTGATAATATCACGATTGGTTGGTATTACCATTACATCGAGTTTGTAAATGTCCCATAGTTCACCTGCCTCGGTTTCCGCAGTACCTGTCATCCCTGCAAGTTTGTGGTACATCCTGAAGTAATTCTGAAGCGTAATCGTGGCCCATGTCTGGGTTGCTGCTTCTACCTTAACGTTTTCCTTCGCTTCAATTGCCTGGTGCAATCCATCAGAGTAACGGCGGCCTTCCATAATACGACCAGTCTGTTCATCAACAATTTTTACCTTGTTATCAATGACGACATATTCAATGTCAATTTCAAACATTGCATATGCCTTTAAAAGCTGGTTCACTGTATGGATCCTCTCAGATTTTACAGCGTAATCCCTGAGCATCCTGTCCTTTGTTTCCAGTTTAGTTTTTTCGTCGAGTCCTGATTTTTCGATCTCGGCAATCTCATTCCCGATATCAGGCATTATAAAGAAATCCGGGTCATCAGAACTGCCGGTCAATACATCTATTCCCTTATCGGTCAATTCGACTGAATTCATCTTTTCGTCTATGATGAAATAAAGATCATCAGTAACCTTGTGCATATTCTTGGAATTCTCTGCCATATAGAGATTTTCCGTTTTATGCATGAGTGCCTTATTTCCTTCCTCACTGAGCAGCTTGATGAGAGACTTGTTTTTTGGAAGGCCTTTATGTGCCTGTAACAGTTTAAATCCGGCTTGTTCGCTATTGTCTTCTTTAAGGTAATTTCGTGCATCTGTGATAATGCTGTTGAAAAGTTGCCTCTGCGCCTGCATCAATCGCTCGACTTTAGGCTTGTACTCGATAAATTCCTGCTTATCCCCTTTGGGAATAGGTCCTGAAATTATAAGTGGAGTACGTGCATCATCGATCAGTACGGAATCAACCTCATCAACAATGGCATAATTATGCTTTCGTTGAACCAGTTCATCAGGCGAGTGGGTCATATTGTCTCGCAGGTAATCAAATCCAAATTCATTGTTGGTTCCAAAGGTGATATCTGCGTGATAGGCCTTCCTCCGGGCATCTGAATTTGGCTGATGTTTATCAATGCAGTCCACACTTAATCCATGGAACTGATAAATGGGTCCCATCCATTCCGAGTCACGTTTTGCAAGGTAGTCGTTTACAGTAACCAGGTGAACACCCTTGCCTGTAAGGGCATTGAGGAAGACAGGAAGGGTCGCTACAAGGGTCTTACCTTCACCAGTAGCCATCTCAGCAATTTTACCTTCGTGCAAAGCAACTCCGCCAAATAATTGCACATCATAATGTACCATGTCCCAGGTGATCTCATTTCCCCCGGCGATCCAACGGTTTTTCCAATATGCCTTCTCCCCTTTAACCGATACATGATCTACTCTTGCAGCAAGGTCCCTGTCGAATTCCCGGACACTTACCTCCAAAACTTCATTCTCCTTAAACCTGCGTGCTGTTTCCCTAATTATAGCAAAGGATTCAGGAAGGCATTCCTTAAGGATCTCTTCATACTTCAAATCAATAGTATCTTCAAGCTTATCGATCTGGTTATATATATCCTCCTTTTCACTAACATCAACCTCAGGATCTTCACCTTTCAATTTCAGTTGTTCAAGTGTCCTTTCCTCTTCGCTAACATAAGATCTAATTTTCTGTTTAAGTACATTTGAAAGTTCCCTCAATTCATCGTTTGAGATATCATTCAATGTCTTGTATACTTCCTGGACTTTCTCAACCATCGGCGCGATCTCCTTCCTGTCCCTGTCTGCCTTGTTGCCTAGAAAGCCTGATAAAATTTTTGTAATGTTCATATCTGATTTAAAATATACCCTGTTAAAGAATTGACAAATTTACGGAATTTATTTTCTTAACGTTGAGTAGAATTATTAATATACCTAATAAGTCAAAGATTATACCACTTTACATTTATCTGCACATTTGTCAGTAAAAATGGATTCCTTAAAGACTGCATGTTCGTGGATTCATTTGTTTCAAGAGCGAAAAGAATATTTTTTGTTATGAGCAGTTTATAGAATCTTTGTTGCCCGGTCAAAATGAACTTTGCGAATCTCAACGAAACAGCAATTTCGTAAAGATTCGCAAAGACTAATTCCGAGGAAGGATCCTCAAGACTATTTTAATTAAAGCACCTCTTATTCGGCTGCGCCGGATGACGGTCCTCTTAAGGATATAATATCACGGTCGAACATATATAGATTCTTGTCACCAACCAGTTTAAGCTTATCAATTATCGCTTTTACAGAGGCTTCTTCCTCAATTTGCTCGTTAACAAACCACTGTACCCAGTTTTGTGTGGTAAAATCCCGCTGATCAATGCAGGTTCCAACTATTTCATTTATTGAATCTGAAATATACCTTTCGTGTTTCAGAACCTCATTAAACATGTCAACGAGATTTCCAAAATCCTTTGGTGGCACTTCTATTCCCGGAACTACAGAAACACCGTCGCGTTCATTTACATATTTTATAAATTTAAGCATA
>CAYSAH010000467.1:0-3403 GCA_964428945.1 uncultured Bacteroidaceae bacterium
ATTTTTTACCGGTATCAAAATGAACGTTTTACCGGATTTGCCCGGAATACAATACTGCTTAATTTTCCACTCAAAACACCCCCTAATGTTTGTAATAGGTATCGCCGGGTGAACCGTTTCTGTAAAAACGACAGTAGTAAAGAAAATCCGAAATCAGCTTAAGAAGGACCAGGTATCTTTCCTGGCGCAGGATTCATATTATAAGGATAACAGCCATCTTCCGGAGAAGGAGAGGCAGCTTATCAATTTCGACCATCCTGATTCCATTGAATTCGATCTGCTTATAGAACATATTCAGATGCTGAAAAGGGGACTTCCGGTGGATCAGCCAACATATTCCTATCTAACATGCTCACGCCTTGAAAAAGTTATCCCGGTTCTTCCACGCCCTGTTATCATCGTTGAGGGGATCCTGATCTATACCCATAAACCACTCGTTGATCTTTTCGATATAAAAGTCTTTGTCGATGCCGATGCTGACGACCGGCTCAGCAGGGTGATCCAGCGGGATATGTCAGAACGCGGACGTACTGCAGAGATTGTACTTGAACGTTATGAGAAGACTGTAAAGCCAATGCACCTTCAATTCATTGAACCCTCAAAACGATATGCAGATATTATTGTCCCGCAGGGAGGGATGAACGATGTTGCCATCGGAATCCTTTTAAATACTATCGAAAAGAAATTGGGATAGCCGGATTCAGATCATTCTCCGGCAGCATCAATTATTCTGAAAAAGATCTCCGTATTTCTTAAAACACCCCTGAATTTTTCCGCTCCCGGTCCGTAGGCCAGCAAGGGAACGAGGGTGGCGGAATGGCTTATAGTTGCAAATGTGGGTTCAATTGTGGCGTAGTCACTTCCATACCGCCTTTCACCTGCAGCACCTAAAGTGAATCCCCCTGTTTCGTGGTCAGCAGTGACAATAACAAGGGTATTTCCATCTTTTTTTGCAAAATCAAAGGCAACGCGCACCGTCTTTTCAAAATCCAGGGTCTCAGCTATAAGGTATTCACTATTGTTCGAATGGGATGCCCAGTCGATCTGGGCCCCTTCGACCATCAGTAAAAATCCTCCTTCCGATTTTGAAAGGTAATTCAGAGCAATTTCAGTGGCTTCCGGCAGAAAATCCCCGCGTCCGCCCGGCATGGAGGGCAGACCGTCCATTGCCAACAGGAAACCATATCGTTTACCTTCTTCCGGATTTTTTATTTTACTTAAACTGGAGTTTTCCATTTTAATGTTATTCAGGCTGAAATAATCCACCCCGTCGGTACTTATAAAATATTTCAGTCCTCCTCCGGCAAAAAAATCTACACCCGATGCTAAAAGGTCATCAGCAATATCATAATGCATTCGCCTGTCGGAAACATGTGCATAAAACCCGGCAGGTGTTGCATCAGTAACAGAGGAGGAGGTAACAAAGCCTGTCATATAGCCTTTCTCTGAAAGGATCTCATTCAGGTTCTTTCTGAAAACAGTGTCTGTATCAACGCCCACCGCATCGTTGTATGTCTTTCTTCCCGTGAACATTGCTGTGGATCCTGCTGCCGAATCGGTAACTTTATGCGTTGCAGAAGAAGTTTCTACAAGCCCGACATTTCCGAAAGAACTGAAGACAGGCTGTTTATTACCATAATAATAGGGGATTGAAAGCTGTGATGTGCCCATGCCATCGCCTATCAGTACAATTATATTTAGCGGTTTCCCTGACTTTCCCCGGAACTGCCCTGCCGAATCAAGCGGAAACAGAAGTGCGGCTATGATATATATATATACCTGTTTCATTATATTTTTTCTTGTTGAAGTTCAAAAATCGTACCTAATATTATCCTTCATTTAGAGGAGTTACTTTTAAAGAGAAATTCATTTACACGCTGGCCTTAACCTGGCCTGAATAAAATCAGCTGATTCTATTTCGCTGTGGAATTCTTCCATGAATCTGAGCAGTTCGATCTTTTTTTCGACCGATAAATATTCGAATGACTGCAGCAGATCCTGCATTTCCTTGTAGCTGCCCTTAAATTCATCAGTTAAACGCTGAAATACTTCGTCAGATCTGCAGGGCCCCAGGAAATAGCGATCCGTCACCTTTTCAAGATTGACATTATCAGCTGGTTTAGCATATGTGGTATTAACAAAACCTGTATAATCAAAATCATAAGGGACCGGAATATAACCAACCGGCCCCGGGTTGTTAAGCAGGATGATCTTTATATTGTGCAGGCCTGTTACAGAAAAGTCTGTATTACCCATCATATAATAATACATTGCGAGTTTGTCCATTATCCCTGCATTCATCCGCGCCATGGATAATTTATCATTTTCAATTATTCTTGCATCCAGGCGCTTTGCCAGCAATTCAACAGGTTCAATTACAAAGGCCCAGCCTTCCTGTATATTGTTGTTTCTTCCGGTATCCACATATTTGATCCTGAGCAGCCTTACCCTGAAACTATATGGTGAAATTATATTATAGATCTTATAGGCGAGGTATTCTTTCAGCACATAATCCTGGTAATCCCTGGTTTTCATGCAATGTGTAACCACTTTCATTTTTTTCACGCCATACATTGCATCTGTATTTATGCCGGAATTAGTTATGTTGATCCAGAAGGGAGGAAAATAACAAAAAGACTTCCTGAATGTTCCCCTGGTCTTTATTTTTACAGGAAAGGAGAAATGCAAACTATCGCCTCGCTTATAGATCATTTTTGCCGGAACATATTCCTCCTTCATGCGGTTCTTTTGCATGGACTTAAGATCAAACTCAAGGGTCAGGTGCAAGGGGTCCTCCTTCCCGAAGAAATCTTCGAAGACAACAATTGAATCTGAATACAATAGATCCGGGTCATATTGTGCATTCAGCTGGCTCCCCGGAATAAGGATCAATGCCAGGATACTTAGGATGCCTGTGAAATCTTTTTTAGTCATTAATAAATTCTTTTTCAATATGATCAGGTAATTTTCTGGTTAGTTTCACTGATAAATTTCAGGATTTCATCCCTGCCGGTGCCTTTAAGCGCTGATGATTCAATGATCAATGGCAATTCTTCCCAGGATTCTGACAGGATATCCTTCATTGCCGTGATATTCTCATATTTTTCCTTTTGTTTTGTTTTATCAATCTTGGTATAGACAAGCGCAAACGGAAGTCCGCTGTCACCAAGCCATTCTATAAAGTCAAGATCAATCTCCTGCGGAGGAATGCGGCTGTCGACCAATACAAAAAAACAGACCAGGTTATGTCTTTTACTTGCATATTCTTCTATCATTTTTGCAAATAATTCCCGCTGTTTTTGAGATACTTTTGCATATCCATATCCGGGCAGGTCGCACAATAACCAGCTGTTATCAATTAGAAAATGGTTATTATTATATTAACAATAATTTACCAGATGAT
>CAYSAH010000468.1:0-3394 GCA_964428945.1 uncultured Bacteroidaceae bacterium
AAGATCGAGCTGATAATCGGCCAGTTCGGAGATCCTTTCCATTAGGTATTCCGGTTCAGCTTCATTCCAGTTTTCAATGATCGCAGCGGCAATGTCCCCGAACAGCCGGTCTTCCTGCGCCAGGATTTGCATTCCTGTCAGGATCAGGATTGTTATGCCCAGGAGCCTTTTCATCTTCCGGGGGTATAGATTAACTGGACCGCCGGGCTTATTCCCGGCACCGGCGACCAGTCAAAGGCGAGGTCGATCCCGAGCTTTCCCAGGATAATTCCTGCACCGGCCGAGAAGGTTTGCGGGGAGCTGTGGTAAGCAGAACGGAGCAATACTGAGGAAGCAGACCGGTATTCAATGCCTGATCTGAATTGCAGGACTCCAGGGGAGAGGTATGCGAATTCAGCCAGCAGTGTGGTATTGTCGTAGAATTGATGTGAGAGACCGAGAGAAATGGAAGCGGGACAGACCGGTCCGTAAGCAGGATAGTTGCCAATTGTAAAAGGATTTTGAATTACAATGCCGATCCTGGTAGTTGCAGAGAACATGAAATGGCAGCCGGCCCCGATCCCAAGGTTCCAGAGGTAGTTCCATTCCCCCTGCGAAAGGGTATTGTAATAATTGAAGGTGACTCCTGCACTCAGCTTTTCTGATAATTTCATTCCATAGCCCAGCTCAGTTGCAAAGCACTTGAATCCCTTTAATCCATATTCTGAACTCCGGGCTGAGAAAGATCCTGGAAATACAGGGATCACCGTCTCCAGGGAACTTATCCCGATCTCCTTTACAAGGAAGGGCATGGAGTGTCCTGCTGTACATGAAAACTCTTGCATGTATCCGAGGAGCGCAGGATTAGCGGAAGTGGAAGACCCATTTCCGGTTAACGTTGTAATCCCGCCGAGGGCTATGCTCCGCGCGTCGGGCAGGGAGGACTGACCGTTAATATTCAGTATTGCGGACAAAAAAAAGACCGGGATAATTCCCGGTCTTAGGATTGCCCACAGATGGTGTGGGTGTTTCATAATATGTTTATATTCCCCTTTGTGTTTCTTCGCGCTCCTTTGTGCCTCTTTGTGTAATAGCTGTTACACGAAGGTTCACAAAGGAGCCGTTCACAAAGGTCTGGATCGATCTAGTTTGTTTTGAACTTGTACTTCACAGCCTTGAGTTCCTCGTTGGCTTTGATGATCTTGGTTTCGAGGCCGGCTTTGAAGCTTTTTACTTTTTCGAGTATTGCATTATCTCCTGTTGCGAGGATCTGTGCTGCCAGGATGCCTGCATTTTCAGCCCCGTCGATTCCTACCGTTGCGACCGGTATTCCCGGGGGCATCTGTACGATGGACAGGAGTGAATCCCACCCGTCGAGTGAGATACTTGCCTTTATCGGAACCCCTATAACCGGAAGTGGCGTAAGTGCCGCGATAACACCCGGCAGGTGTGCTGCTCCTCCTGCACCTGCGATGATCACCCGTAATCCACGGTCGTACGCTCCACGTGCAAAGTCCATGGCCTGTTGCGGTGTGCGGTGAGCCGAGAGAGCGTTAATTTCAAATGGTATTTCAAACTGGTCGAGGATCTTTGCTGCCTTTTCCATGATCGGGAGGTCGGAGGTGGATCCCATGATGATGCTGACTTTTGGATTCATAAATTATTTAATGGTTTTCTCTGTGACTCTCTGTGCTTCCCTGCCTGTCGGCAGACAGGTTTGTGTTTCTTTGTGAAATAGCTGTTACACGAAGGTTCACGAAGGAGACACGAAGGTTCACAAAGGATTATTTACTTGTTAATGTGTTTAGAACACCAAATATCTGTTTTTGGTTGAACAAATTTCGCTTTTTTTTATCGTTTTTTTGTACCTTTTCTTTTTTTTCGTTCCACCAAAACCCTGAATGATGAAAAGAAAACCCTTCCTCAGCTTGCCGTTCACAGGCATCATATTAAGCAGCCTTCTCATCCCACTCCATGCACAGCAGTCCTTAACAGGCAGCTATACCATGTCGGCCGATCAGACCTCTCTGACACTAACACTGAACCAGGCCGGAAGCCAGCTTACAGGGAACCTTGGCTCGACCACCGGGGCATCCTACCAGCTCCAGGGTGAAGTAATGGAAGGTGTAGGGGCAGGTGTATGCGCGGGGGAAGGGACCAGCATTTATTTTGAAGTTTACCTGCAGGGTAATGAGCTGACGCTGGGGCTTATTGAGCCAGACGAATTCAATATGCCGGATTATAACAAGTCACAATACCTTCTGTTTAAGAGGCAGCCTGGCCAGGCAAATTACAATCAACAGACCGGTTCTGTCAGCCAGCAGTTGTTTGGGAACCAGTCACAGCAAGGGAACCCATCACAGCCAGGGAACCAGGGCTGGCAGCAGCAATCGCAAAGCCCGCAAACTAACAATCAGCCTCAGCAGTCATGGTCTGAACAGGCAAGGCCTGCAGCATCTGGGGGCAGTTCCAAAATAGGCGCAAATGAAGTCGGGGATCCATCGTGGGGATTCAAGTTTGTTCCTCCCGGCGGCTGGGTGAACCAGAGGACAGCCGATGGCGTCATACTGGGTCATAATACAATTGCAGGGATGATACTTGTATTGCCCCATAATGCCCAGAACATGCAGCAAATGCAGCAGGAGCTTGCAGAGGGACTGCAGGAAGAAGGCAGCTATCTCAGTTTAAACGGATCCCTGAGCCAGGCGGGACAGAATATTCTTGAGGGGAATTACAGTGGTATCGCCGACGGAACCCAGGTCAGTGCGAAAGGATTCGGGGTGCTTTCACCTTATGGGGGAGGAGCATATCTTATTGCACTCTCGACTCCCGATAAGCTCGGATCGGAACTAACAGGTGCAGCCGGGTCCATCGCCCGGAACATGCAGTTCTTCAAGCAGGAGACCTCTGACCTGATGCGGCACTTTGCCGGGAACTGGTCGACCTTTACCACGAATACCAGTACCTGGATGAGCCTGGCGCCAAACGGGGTCTATTCCGACCAGTATGAGTCGGCCTACTCGGGGAATACCAGCGACGGTTACGGGAACGTGACCGGCAACTGGGGAACCGCAGGTCAGAACAGCGGCCAGGGAAGGTGGACCGTTCGCGGGACGAAGGAAGCCGGGCAACTCGTGGTCACCATGAACAATGGAAGGGAAGTGGTGTACAACTACAAGGTCCACCAGGAAAACGGGAGGTATTTTTACAGCGAGTACTGGTTCAACGGGAGTTTATATTCGAAGAAGTAGGGTTTTTTCTCTCCGGCGAACCTTCGTGCTACTTTGCGAATCTTCGCGTTACAGCTATAACGCAAAGTACAGCAAAGGAGCGCAGAGAACCGCAAAGCAAGAGATTATTTTTTGTTCTGCTGTTGCTGGATCAAATTCCTCCTTCCTCCTATACACCCGACATC
>CAYSAH010000469.1:0-3391 GCA_964428945.1 uncultured Bacteroidaceae bacterium
GGTAGTGGGTGCCCAGTATAGTTGATATGAACAGACGATTTCCAAAGCGGGTTATTCCTTCCACCGACTCTGTTAATCCTTCACTGTATCCAAAGGATGTCAGTGGTGAGCTTACTGGTGACATGGCGATCCCATTGCTGAGGGCCATCCACATGTAACCTCTCCTGTCGAGGTACATACTGTAGATGATTTGGTCCATCACCCCTGAGCTGAAGTTCAGGAAATCGAACTGGTCGTTGGCCTGATCAAAAATGAGCGCACCTTTGCCGTGTGATCCCACAGCAAACTGATTGTAATTTATTCGTAACGCACTGGTAAGGGATTGTTCAAGAAGGAAATTGTCAATTTCATTAAAGTGGCGAACCAGCTTAACAATCTTCCCATCTCCCCCGGTGAGCATGTGAAACATTCCCTCATTTTCGGTAAAGATCAGGATACCTTCTTCCTTGTATGGGATGATCCCTATTACTGCTATATCTTTGAATCGTTCGCCTCCCTGGATCAGTTGCAATGAGTCGTCCTGCATCATCAGCAAGCCCCTGCCGGCCTCCCGAATGTAGAGATCGTTGTTTACAAAAAAAGATGTATGGAAGCGCTTGTCCGTTCTCCAGGTCGCAATTGAATCTCCATTCCACCTGAACAGGAACTGATCTGCCTTGAAATAAATACCTTCCGGTGCAGAATTTACAGACCATACCTCACCGAAATCTTTGGGCGGATCCTCCATTTGGGGTAAGAGGGAAATATATTCTTTGCTTCCGGTTTCATCTGTTCCAAGATACCCGAAATCATTCAGGGCACCCACATAGATAATACCGTTCGGATCTGATTCGACGGAATAGGCAGTGCCTTCATTTACGTCTATATTATTCCAGAAAATACCGTCAAATTCAATGATCCCGATCCTGTTGGCAAAATAAAGAATGCCCCTGTTGTCCTCGGTAATATCAAAATTCTGGGGCATGCTATGATAGTCCTTTGGAGCAAAACTGAGGGCAGGAAGGAAATGCCCTTTCTCAGCTGAAGCTTGTGAATGAAGAATAGCTTCTCCTGCTGCGAGAAATATCAGTATCAGCCAAATTTTAGCAAAATCCCGGAAATTCAAAAATACTTTCACATTGAGCTTTTGGTATCAATATACAAGAAATGATTCACATAATACTCGATCAGGCAACACAAGCTGAAGATAATAAAGACCCTGCCTCATTCCGGGTAAGTCGATTTTCAGCTCTTCACGACCCGCCTTGAGGTAGTCTTTCCTGCTTAAGCATAAGCTGCCCTGAAAATTATATACATTCAAGGTCACGTCTGAATCTTTTTGTAAATCCAATTTGAAGAAGAATGTTCCGGTATTCGGATTCGGATAAAGAAGCTGCTGCGCCTGGTACAAAGCTGTCTTCGTCTGAGAAGTGTCTGTAGCTATAATTGCTTTCTTTGACCTGTTTGAGCGAATTGTATTGTGTGATGCTTTCTTAAAGCTATTGCAGGCATCATCAAGGGCAATAACAATAGCGTATTGCAGCGTATCATCCTCCGGGGGATTCATGTCGGTATAGGTATAGAATTCCTTGTTCAGAATCCTTGGAACCGTATCAATGATCTCCATGCCGTAAGATTCAGAATACCTGTAGATCTGGAAATATCCATAATTGATCCCTTTGTATGAGTTCCAGAATATATTCGCCCGTTTCAGGGAATAATCCGGTGAGGCAACTACATGCATTGTTTCATGAAGCTCACCGGCTTCAGATTCATTTCCACATGCATCAACATGTGTGACCCTGTACCTGTAAGAGGTTACCTGGGGATCTGATCCTGCATCGATCGTGAAGTTTGTTGTGCCCGGATCCAGGGTTTTATACAGCTGGTAGCTGCCGGTTTTTCCAAGTATATAAATATTTGTAGCAATAATATCTCCAGGATTGTCAGTTGGTTTAACGATGATCAGATTTCCATTGGTGACACTGTCTACGCTTATCATGCAGACCTCTCCCGGTGGTGGCAATTCAGTGGGGATGTCAATCACAGCACTTGCAGTACAAGATCCCCCCTCGTTTGTTACAGTAACACTGTAGCTTCCCTCGGTAACATTTGCAAGATCCTGGCTTGCTGATCCATCAGACCATTGATAGGTATAGGGGGAGGTAATATCTGCCATGCTGATATCAATAGCACCGTCGGCATTGCCGCATGAGGCAGGGTTTATGGATGTAACCACAATCTGTGGAGCATCTATCTCATTCACCGAAACCGTTATAAAATCAACACATTCCTTACTGTCGGTGACCATGGCAGTAAAGAGCCCGCCACCCAGTCCGCTTACAAGCGCGTTGGCAGGGCTGCCGTCCCAGCTGTAGGCATAGGGGGGCGTTCCCCCACCTGCTATAAGTTCGGCGGTTCCGTTCATCTCCCCGCATTCAGCATCGCTGGCCGTGCTCATAATTTTTAAGGGCGCCGGTTCAATGATCCTGAAGCTATGGATCCCGGAGCAGCCGTTGGCATCCGTGATGCTGACATCGTAGATCCCGGCCGACAGCATACTGATGTCCTCGCTTGTTGCTCCGTTCGACCATTTAAAATTATAGGGTTTTGTGCCCCCTATAGGCACAATATCGATGTTGCCATCCGTCATTCCGAAGCAGCTTATATTATTCGCTTTTGTGCTTGAAGATAATTCGGGTGCCCCCTGGTCGTTTATGACAAATGATTTCACAGCTGTGCAGCCGTTTGCATCGGTAATGGTGATGAAATACGAACCGGCTTCCAGCTCCTCAGCTTCCATATCTGTATCACCCGTGGTCCAGTTCAACTGGTAAGGTTCCTGCAGACCACTGATGTTCAGCACTTGTGCCGACCCTGTCGCTTTATTGCATTCCGTGCCTGTTACAGACAGGTCAAGGATGAGCCTGTTGTTATCAATTACTGTGGTTGCCACATTATTTGTATCGTTTATATCGTAGGGGATCCTGACGATGGCCTTGCAGGTATAGGAGTCCTCCTCCGACATGTCTGCCTTTCTTTTAAAGATATAATCGATAGACTCGCCCGGGGCCACGGATGTGTATACCGTTTCCCTGGTGTAATTCAGCCCGTTGTTGAGGGAATAACCCACCTCGAAATTAGAAACTTTATACTTGCCATAGTTTTTCACGTTCACCTTTACAGCCTGCTCCTCCGATGTGCCGCACAGGGGCTCTCCTGTCGGGTCGATCCATTGAATGCCAAGATCGTTCTCGACGATGAGTTTATCATGTATCGGTGTGCCACTTATTCTTAAATCATCAATATACCATCCTGGAGATTGCCCACAACAATCAGTATATAAATCAAATGCTATCTGTACAACAGAATCAGCATAATCACTCAGGTCTACATAATAATTTGTCCAAAA
>CAYSAH010000470.1:0-3391 GCA_964428945.1 uncultured Bacteroidaceae bacterium
CTTAGTTCAGGGCTGGTTTTGGCGGTGCGGGTGCAAGTGGTCACGATTGGGCGATCTGGCTGTTTGAAAAGGCCCGTTTCTATTTCCCCAATGATAAGCTGGTGATCAATGATTTTGAACTCGTCACGAATAGTGCAGGCAGAAATGAAATTCTTGCAATTATTAAAGTGCTTCGCGACAGGGGCCTGATCGATGGGTTTGGAACCCAGTCTCACTACTTCAACGTAGATGGAATATCCGCCGCTTCCCTTTTGGGGGCCTTAAATTCAATGGCAACAGCGGGTGTACCGATCTATGTGACTGAACTCGACCTGAAGGGAAAAACTGTTTCTGAAGCAGGTCAGTTGAGCAGTTACCAGACTTCCTTTCCAGTGTACTGGAACCATCCGGCAGTTGCGGGCATTACATTGTGGGGATATGTTGAAGGAGCTACCTGGGCAAGCGGAACTGGCATTTTAAACAGTAATGGAACCTTACGGTCCTCGATGACATGGCTCAAATCATATATGGCTAGTCTCCCGGATGTCGGCTATCCATTCTTCAACAATATACAGATCGAAGATACCCTGGAAAACATCTTAATAAATGGTGAATTTGACAACAGCACCGATCCCTGGCAAATTGATAATTATAACGGCGGAAGTGGAAGCATCAGTCTGGTAAAAGGAGAGAATATGTCGGGCGACAATGCCCTGAAGATTTGTATTTCGGCCCCCGGAACAGAAAGATGGCACATCCAGGTTTCTCAAGCCGCTCCTTTCGTTGCAGATAAAAATTATGAAATTACATTTATGGCAAAGGCCGATGCAGAGGCAAACATAGCCCTGACCATGCAAATGGCCGGAGATCCCTATACCCAATACCTTGAGGAAGTCATTAACCTGACTACTACAAATCAATCCTTTTCCTTCCCATTTATCCCATCAGTGTCGGATGCAAGCAATCTGTTGAAGTTTTTTGTCGGACTGAATTCTACTTGCATTTACATAGACAGTGTTGTATTTAAGGAAGTGGAGATTGACGGTATCGAACATGCCGAGCATATCCAGAATATTTCGGTTTATCCAAACCCTGTTATTGCAGGAAAAGTGACCATCAGGAATACTTCAGGCAATGATGTTGGTTCCGTTGAGATCCTGGACACCAATGGCAGGTTGTTGGAAATTGCTGAAGCTGATCGGGAAGTAAACGTAATTGATGTTTCATCCCTGCAAAAAGGAATTTACATCCTCAGGATACATGCAAAAAATGAAGTTTATAGCAGAAGGATCGTTATTCTTTAAAACAGGATATTGTTCCTGTTTTCTGGACTATTTTTAAGAATAGATTAAACTTTGGGGATGAACAATCTGCCCCTTCTGATTCCGTTAATTACCCAAGACCATTATCCCCGTGTAACATCTTTTACCAATCATTCCTCGTGCCTTGCGCCTTTTACATTGTGCCTCGCACATTAATCATTACATATTCTCCCTCTTTCCCTATACATAGCGGGATTAGTTCGACTAAGATTATTCGATATTCAGATTCCGGTTTTTCCCGTCTGTAATAATTAAAACCCGCCTCGCCCTGCATCATGCCCACTGCCACATCCATCATTTTTTCAAACGAAGCCGTCCCCTGAACCAGTATCTTAAAAGCAGTAGAAGTTCCTTCCCTAAAAATGCAAGAGAGCCGTAAAACAAAACTTCCCCGGCAATAAAAACTCCAAGGACAGTTCCTGCGATCTGCCCGGTTTTCAGTTGAAGCGCTTTTCCGATCAGACCCCCGATAAGCGGCGAACCCACAATCAAAATATAACTCAGGATCTGCACCCCGAACATGATTCGCTTAAAGGGAGTATTTACAAGGCTCGTCAGTGTCCTCTTTTGCAAAAGCTGATCGTCCTGGTTACTGCCTGTATGGATCTTGTTTTCTGACATAGAATTTCTTTGAGTTGACTTTCAGTTCCTAACGCTTTTTCCTTCGATATGTTCATGCTCCTGCAACCCTTAAAACAAAAGGCTTTTGCATTTACCTGTATATTGAATACCCGGAGCAGCTGGTCGATCTGTTTTCCGAATACGGATTTCGCATGATCATTTGACTCGTCGACAAGGAATTCGAGGAATTTTTCCCTACCGAAATTATCAATCAATGTTTTTGTCTCCAATTTCCTAACTTCATGCCTGAAACTCCATTATGTCACCTGTATCCTGATACTTCACACCTTGTGCCTGTTTAACAGCAGTTAAGCAAAGAAAAAAAGTAGAAGAACAAAGGATTGTGTAAGCAATGAATCTATGTCCACCTGTGTCTAACTGCGGACAATACCGGTTGCCTGCACTCCCCTGCTAAAAAGCGAATATGCGCCAGGAACTCTGATTGAGGGTTATCTAAAATGAATACTCCGCTATTAAACCCGGTAAACCGGTAAAACAATATGAATTCAAAGTCTTATGTCAGGTTTCATTTTCGGAAAACAGGAGTAGTCGCTTAAAACTTTATTAAGCTCATCCGGATCCTTTTAGCCCGGCCATTAGGATCTCACGCAATTCTTTTTTGATGAGCTCCTTTTCCAGTTTCCTGCCAAGCTCCTTTTCCATTGAGCTTACCCCTTTTTCCTGGAATCCGCATGGATTGATATAGGTGAAATAGTTGAGGTCCGTATTTACATTGAAGGCAAATCCATGCATGGTAACATACCTGCTTGAACGTACCCCGATGGCGCATATTTTTCGGGCCTTCCGAGGATGCTCCTCATCTATCCATACACCGGTTGCTTCTTTAGAATGCTCAGCCTTGATTCCGTATCGTTTGCAGAGTTCAATAACAGACGATTCAAGGAAGGAAATATATTCTTTCAAACCCATTTTGTGCGACTCCAGGTCGAGAATAGGATAGCCAACGATCTGGCCGGGGCCATGGTAAGTGATATCTCCTCCCCTGTTGATCTTGTAATAGGTCGCATCGATCTTTTTAAGAAAATCGGCATGGATAAGCATATTTGCTTCATCACCGCTCTTGCCAAGGGTGTATACATGCGGATGTTCGACAAAGAGAAGGTACTGATCGGGAGGAATCCCTTTGCTACCTTCTTTCTTGTATGTCATCCATTTATCGAACAAACTCTCCTGGTAGTCCCAGGTCTCCTTGTAATCCTTGGTTCCGAGATCCTGAAAAATGATTTCTGACATCACTGATTATTTGATATGTTTTTCTGCATGGTAGGATGAACGAACAAGCGGACTGCTTTCCACATGACTGAATCCTTTGTCCAGCGCAATGATCCTGTATTCTTCAAATATTTCGGGATGAATAAATTCCTCAACGGGAAGATGTCCCAAAGTAGGTTGTAAATACTGTCCTATGGTCATTACCCTGCAGCCTGCCTCAGCAATATCATCCATGC
>CAYSAH010000471.1:0-3386 GCA_964428945.1 uncultured Bacteroidaceae bacterium
CAGGAGCCAGCTAATTCCGAATATTATCAGCAATGTGAAGATGTGTTTCAGGATTGCAATAAATTCATTTTCATATTCAATTGTATCGAGAATAATATTGATGGCTATACTCAGCAATAATATGATAAACGGGATCCTGAATTTTTTATGGGAATTGGCTTCCAGGGTATTGTCCTGTCGTTTGGAAAATCTTCGGAGAAGCTGAATTACTATAAAATAAATTATAAGCACCGAAATTAGGGATATTGAACAGATTAATAATATGTTATCCCAATCTTCTTTGTTTTGATCCAGAAACTCTTTAACCATAAGTTTTATATTTTAGAGTAAGGATATTCTTACCCTATATACCCTTAGAGTAACAGTCCGGGGTCTGTATTGTTATATATTAAAGCAATTCCCTTACCAATTCTTCCCATTCCTGTTCCAGGCTGTATGTCGGCATTGCTTTGCCAGCGCGCTCATACCAGTAGTTTGCATTCCATCTGTCTCCTTCTTTCCGGTGGAGGTAAGCATGAACCCATGAGCCATCCCTGCCCAAAACTTCCTGTGCAATAGAATGGGCTTTATCCCAATCACCTGCAGCATCAAAAAGCAATGCCCGGAGAAGTGTAGGGAGTGATCCAGGAACCGTACCGTTTTTTCTTAGCGCTATAAATTCCTCGAATGTCATAGGTGTTTTAATTGCTAAATCTCAGACTAGTTCGACCATCGGCTTTTATATCGGCTATGCCTTGTTCCTTAAATGTCTTTTTAATGGAACCCTATCCCGCTTTCGCTGCGCTCAGCGGGATTAGTTCGACCCCCTCGATTCCGTGCTTCGACAGGCTCAGCATACCACTCGGGGACCGCCATTCTATTTTCAGATGGCGATTATTTACAAGCTGGTACATTCAACATAGTGGAACGTATTCACCCACTTTTTCCTTTTTCCTTCTTCCTTCTTTTTCCTTCCTTCCGGTTCCTGAGCGGAGTCGAAGGGAGGTTCCTGAGCGGAGTCGAAGGATTACTTATTACTTATTTCCACAGGCCTGATGACAATATTCCTGTACGCTACCTTACCATGGTCTCCCTGGAGATAGATCGGACCCGCTTTGAACTCATCGGCGGTGATCGCGCCACCGGTCACACCTTTTACAGCCTGGTTGTCGATTATTGTAATTCCATTCAGCTTAACTGTTACATGACGTTTGTAAAGCGTAATATCGAGTTCCTGCCATTCGCCACCCGGTTTCTCAGCTGCAACTGAAGGTGTGATCCTGCTATACAATGCACCCATGTTATGAGAATCCAGGGGTTTGCCGTAACTGTCGAACACCTGTATCTCGTAGATTCCTTTCAGGTATATGCCGCTGTTGCTTCCTTCCGGGACATTTACCTCGAGTGTCAGGTTAAAGTCTTCAAAGGTATCCACCGTTCTCAGGTTGCCGTACGGGATGTGTTTTTCACCCTCTTTTTGAACAGGATCATTGAGCAGAACCCCATCCTTCAGGCTCCAGCCACTGCTTGCATTGGCTTCCAGTAATTCCCAGGCAATAAGGTCATTGCCTTCTAAAAGGTCGATCGCTTCACCAAAACTTGCAGTGGAAAGATCAGGTTTTTCACCTGGAGCAGGAATACGCTTTCCATTAAAAGGGACCTTTTCCATTTCAATCCCATTGTCTCCAGGGAAGAACGCCATTCCTGAAATATTATTCTCATCAATCTTTTTAATGCTCAGCCAGTTAATGATATGTTGCGTTGAGGAGGGCTTTCCATTCTCATCCCTTTTTCTTATTTCATCCCTTCCCTGGGTAACGAACAAATCGCCATCAGATATAAAAACAAATTCAGTTTTATTTACACTGCCCCAGCGCCAAAGCAGTTCAGCATCGAGGTATCCGTTTTCCTGCCTGACTTCCAGCCAACCAGCCTTGTTGTTGTCATAACCCAGTTCAAGTGCCCAGGAACCTAAAAAGAATTCTGCCGGAACAGATTCGTTTGCTTCTTTTCCGGTCTGGACATTGCATGCAGTAAGCACAAATGCAAGAAGTAAGATCTTTGTTTTCATGGTGGGATGTATTATTTGTTAAAAAGCACGGTTAAAGGTAAAGGAAAAAGTTGAAAGACACTACCCGTTTGCTACAATGCCGCAATGAGATCCCTGATATTTATTGCTTTACAATTATGTGCTCATTTTTTTGTATATTTCTTGAACCTAACTAAAATCATATCAAATGAATACACGCCTCAAATTATTTTTCCTGACATGTACAATTTTCGCTTTGGCGGTTGCTTGTACTGACCGTTCCGGAAAGGGAGCTCCCGGAGATTTAGGATTATCAGTTGATTCTCTCAAAATGGCTGATAAGGAGCTCGAATCCTATACGGATGCAGGCAAACTGGCCGGTATATCAACCCTCGTGCTGAAAGACGGAAAGCCTGCCTGGCGTTCCTTACATGGTTTTGCTGATATAGATAAAAAAACACCCATCAGGGAGGATCAGATCTATAGGATCTTTTCAATGAGTAAACCGGTTACTGTGGCAGCTTTGATGATGCTGTATGAAGAAGGGAAGTTTAATCTGGATGATCCTGTTGCCAATTACATTCCGGAATTCGCAAATGCCCAGGTTTACCTGACCGATTCTGATCCGCCGGTGCTGATCCCCCAAAACCAGCAGATGACAATCAGAAATCTTTTAACGCATACGGCAGGATTTACTTATGGGTGGGATCCTTACAGTTATGTTGATTCACTTTACCGCGCACTTGAACCGCCGATGTGGGAATCGGCTGATATTGGTGAATTCACTCGTCGTATTGCCTCTCTGCCTTTAAAATATCAGCCGGGAAGCCGCTACGAATATTCGATATCACTGGATGTTGCGTCTTACCTTGTTGAGGTGCTTTCTGGTATGAGCTTCGATAAATTTTTGAGCACAAGGATCTTTGAACCCCTGAAAATGAAGGATACTGGATTCGATGTGCCTGACTCGGCACAGGACAGGGTGGCAATGATCTATGAGCTCGATTATAAATCCGGTAAACTCCAATCAATGCCCGATTTGGTTGATCATGTACTTAAACCGGTGAGTCTTTTCTCCGGAGGTGGAGGTCTGGTTTCCACAATTGAAGATTATGGAAGGTTCGGACAGATGATGCTGAATGGCGGAGAGCTCGATGGAATTCGCATTCTTGAAAAATCAACAGTTAACCTGATCATGGCTGATCAGCTTCCTGAAGGTGTTACCTACATGGAAGGCTTTGGTTATGGTTTAGGGGGATCTGTTGAACTGGAAACCGGATCCTACCATTGGTCTGGAGCAGCATCAACATTTTTCTGGCTTGAGCCGGAGTCGCAGATGGTCATCCTGTGTTTTTCTCAGTTCATACCAATGGAGAAA
>CAYSAH010000472.1:0-3365 GCA_964428945.1 uncultured Bacteroidaceae bacterium
TGAAGGACCCGGCATTGGACATTAATTTATAGGATAAGCCGTTTGCTGCTGGAATTGCAGCTTTAAGCTTCACCACTCCCCCAAGTCCGGAACCATACATGGCCGAGGAGGGTCCTTTCAGTATCTCTATCCGTCCGATTCCACTGAGGTCCATGTCTTCGATCGTCGAAACTCCGTCGCCGTTGGTGAGAGGGATCTCCTCGTAATAAGCCCTGATCCGGTTGGAACTGTAAGGACTGCGTGAACCCACACCCCTGATGGTGAGCCGGTTGGTCGTATAGGTACCGGCAGGCATATACAGTCCCGGTACCGTATTGAGCTGATCGGCAATGTTGATGGTGTTTATAAGCTCATCAGGGTCGGTCTGCAGGATAGACAGGCTGCCACTTGCCCTGCTTAGACGTTCAGAGAAGGGTGTAAGGGAAATCGTTACATCGTCGAGGAGAATCGTGTCGCTTTGAGCCACGCACGGGAAAACGGGGACAAGAAGGAACAGGTATGGCAAAATGTATTTCATAAGGTGTAAATATAGGGATTGAAAAATAATGTTGGATCGGATATTATTATATTTGGATCATGAACAACCTTACAATACGCCAGGAAAATCCTGTGGATCATTCCCGTGTCTTTGAAGTCGTTGAGGCGGCGTTCAGGGAGATGAAACATGCCGACGGGGATGAACAGTTCCTGGTGGAACGCCTGAGGAATTCCGTGGATTTTATCCCTGAACTATCGCTGGTAGCCGAACTGGACGGCCTCGTCGTGGGCCATATTCTTTTTACAAGGATCTGGATTTTTGACGGGTCGGCTCGTAAGGAATCGCTTTCGCTCGCTCCTGTAAGTGTACATCCTGATTTTCAAAACCAGGGCATCGGTGGGAAGCTTATCCTGGAGGGGCATCGCAAGGCAAGCGAACTCGGTTATCGGTCAGTTGTTGTACTTGGACATGAAGGCTATTATCCCCGCTTTGGTTATGAACTTTGTAAAAAATATGATATAGTACTTCCCTTCGATGCCCCTGAAGAGAACTGCATGGTGATCGAATTGACAGAAGGAGGTCTGGACGGGGTAAGCGGAATTGCAGAGTACGGGGATGCGTTTTTTTGACCTGCACGGAACTGTTTCATTTGTTAAATCATTTGCCGGCAGAACCAAATATATTGTGTTTCAGGATTGAATGTTGTATTTTGGTTAACCATTTGAAACCTTATATACCATGAGCAAGTCGCTGATCAAGGAATTTTACAGGGAAATTCACCTCGATGATCTTACCATTTCATATTCCGGGAGCTTTACTGATTCAATGACTGAGAAAATCATTGAATTGTCGGAAGCCTACCTGGACTCAAATAAGAAATTGAGCAAATTAAAAAGAAGAACAAGCTTTTTAGTTGCCGAATGCTTTCAAAATGTTGTCAGGCATAGTCCAAAAGAGACAGGAACAGGGGTAGAAGCAGCGATAAAAGAATCATTCTTTTTGCGTTTTTATGAAAATAAATGCTTCATCGCCTCCGAGAATTCGATTCCAAACAGCCAGGTGGAATCACTGAAATCAAAACTGGACCTGGTTAATAAATATGAGCAGGATCAACTGCGTGAATTTTACAGGGTCATCCTGGATGAAGGCCAGTTTTCTGACGAAGGCGGGGCCGGACTTGGACTTATCGAAATGGCAAGAAAAACTGGGAACAAGCTGAGCTACTCATTTGATCCGCTCGACGAAAAAGTATCAAAATTCTACCTGATGCTCGTCCTGGAGAATGCAGCCGAAGAGGGTCCTTTATCTGATAATTCTGAAGAGCTGAAAGTGATCAAGCGGATCATCAGGCATGTACAGGAGGACAATATGTTCCTGCTGTATAAAGGGAATTTCGATTCCGAGATCATTGAACACATCGAAAAGATCATAGAAAACAGCCTTGATGCCCGCCATGATTCCCTCGCAACAAAGATAAAGCTTTACCATGCCGCAATAATGAACATGTATATTATTGGTCAGTATCGCTACGATGAGCAGAATGTGAATACAGGAATGCTTTTCCTGGGGAGGTCCGATTCCGGCTATGCGATCAGCGCGACCTTCCCGGTAAGCGAGGAGGTAAAGATCCGGATCAATAATCTCCTCAGCGAGATAAGGAATATTGACAGGGAGAAACTGGACCACAGGCACCAGGAAATACTTAAACTCTCTGCCAAAGGTGAGGTTTCAGATGAAGGAATGTCATTTTACCAGCTGGCACTGATCAGCAAGTCGTGGGATTATGAATTCGACAGTCCGAGGGGACTTCCCGAAGAGCTCGTTTTCCAGGTTAATATTTAATTATTGCCGCCAGGGTTTTGTTTTCTCCATCTGCCTGAACCTTCCGTCAGCATTTGTTCTGTTGTAAAAATCAGGTTCTGAATTCCTTCTTCAGTCTTTTTAATACCCCTTTACGATATTTTCACTGCTCATCACATTAACAGGTAAGGGAAATCATTTCCCGATTCTTTTTATTCATTTAAATCCTGTTAACATGAATATTGAAAATTATGTAAACCAGCTTGCCGGGGATATTGAAGATCTTCTGTCGAGAACACCCCCCTGCGAACTTTACCCCGAGAAGGAAGATTTTATTGAGGCTACCATAGAGTTTGAGGAGCATGTTCTGAATAATGAGGGAGCCTGGGTCTCCGATTATACCGGGATAAAAGCGGATCACCTGCCTGCTGCAGATCTTTTAACCGAAGGCCAGGCAGGGCTTCTTGTATCGGGTATAATGAATCTCCTGGATCATTACAATTTCCACCCGGTATTCCCGGATTCCCTGCCGCCCAGGCAGCGTTATATCAAACTCCGGGAGGAGTGGAACAAGTTTAAGGCTCCCATAGCGAGGTATGATTATTACTATGAATTCTGTAATTACGAGGAAGAGGAATGCCCTTTCCCGGGGTACTGCGACGGTTGCAGGGAAGTACAGAAGTTTGTGTCCACAGATTTCAAGAAAGAATAGCTGGCGCAATTTAGGGGAGGGTCCACAGATGGACACAGATGGGACACAGATGGATTGCTGGCACAATTGGGGGTGGGGTCCACAGATGGACAGAGATGGGACACAGATGGATTGCTGGCGCAATTGGGGATGGGGTCCACAGAAGGACACAGATGGGACACAGATGGATGTATTTAAGCAAAATATTAATTTAAGAATAATGAAATAAGGTATGGAATTCAAATTTCAAACGGAGACTTATAAAATTATAGGTGCTTGTTTTGAGGTTCATAATCACCTGGGACATGGATTTACGGAGCCCGTTTACCAGGAAGCGCTTACACTAGAGTTTTCCAGGCAAAATATACCCTTTGAAAGGGAAGTTGGGTTAAATAT
>CAYSAH010000473.1:0-3354 GCA_964428945.1 uncultured Bacteroidaceae bacterium
GGCACGATGTGTATTGGGAATACCTTGCCTTCATCGATCCCGCAAAGGCAATTCAGCTATATGATTCATATCCAGACCGGTCGCTGAAATTTGGTATTACGGATGCACAAACGTATTACTGGCTTCACTCCATGAATGTTCTCGGACAGGTAGAAACCACGGTAACTGCCGACTATCCCATTGCAGCTGTATTTACAAAAAATGGGGATACCACCTATGTGGCACATAATTATTCTGCGAATCCCTTAACGGTAAACTTCAGTAATGGATTTGTATTGAATGTTCCGGCTTCCGCCATGGCAACGAACAAGGATGTTGACATAAGCAGTCAGTTAAAAGCCAGTTTTGAGCGAGCCTATGCAGATGGAAGTGTTGACCTTTCCCTTATGGTGGAAAGCGGAATGGCCACCAGGGTCGAATTCTACGATGGTGAGGAAATGATTGATGAGCTTTCAGAAGATCCCTATAGCATTAAAGCTGATTCGCTTGATCCGGGCATACATTATTTTTATGCAAAGGTTTTTGATGGAGAAAAGCTGGGTGTGTCGAATATTGTTTCTGTGGTCGTTGGAAACCAGGTGCCTTACAGCGGGACAGCAGTTGGTATTCCTGGTACTATTGAAGCAGGAAAATTCGACAAATTTGAAGGTGGAAGCGGGCAGGGTATTGCTTATTCAGATGTATCTGTAAACAATGAAGGCGATTTTCGAATGAATGAATCAGCCGATGCAAGCATGGATTTCGTGGAGGGAGCGATCGTAGGAAGTATCGCAAGCGGAGAATGGCTCGAATATACGGTTAATGTCCAGGCTGCAGGTTTGTACAGTCTTAATATGAGATATTCTTCAGGAAATGACAGCGGGGGAGGACCCTTTTTCCTGGAACTGGATGGTATGCGGATAAGCGAGGATATTTATCTTGTTACGACAGGAAAATGGACCAGTTGGGCTGACAAATTAATTACTGATCTTCCGCTTGCCGGGGGAGAGCATATTTTGAGAATTTTCTTTTTGAGCGGCGAATTCAACCTGGGAAAACTGAACTTTGAATACCAGGCAGAATTACCCTACAGCCAGCCTGTATCAAATGCGGGCAGCAATGTAGTTGTAGTCCTTCCAGAAAATACTGCCGTCCTCGATGGCAGCCTGAGCAGCGATCCTGGCCAGGGGACGCTGGACTTTTCCTGGGAGCAGGTCTACGGACCCGGAGAAGTAGTTTTCTCTGATCCTGCTTCTCCCACTCCCCAGCTATCCTCCTTGCAGGAAGGCATCTATTTAATCAGACTCACGGTAAGCAACGGAAGCTATACTGATTTTGATGAGATGTACGTCATAGTAAGCAAAGAGGCGAGCCTGGCTCCGAATGTTTCTATAAATTTCCCGCAAAACAACGAATCCTTTATCCAGGGAAAAACAATTGCAATTACGGCTGCTGCTTCTGATCTGGATGGAACCGTCAGCCAGGTTGAATTTTTTATTGATGGTATATCCATTGGAGCCAGCACGGCGGAGCCTTTCACAGTAAACTGGACCTCGCTGACAGGTGAATATACCCTGTATGCAATTGCGACAGACAATGATGGGAATACGGCTACATCAAGATCGGTAAATGTTATTCTCACAGAAGCACCTTCATGTGGAGGAACTTCATATAATGGCGATTTCGCTTATCTGTTTTCTGATGATGCCACTGACCCGACCTTAACCTTCATCCCCTCAGTAGCCGGGGTAGGAAGTCCTGTTTGCATCCTGTATTACGGATCGAACGCAGGCGGATCATATGCAGGAAATAATGTCACTCCAAATGTTCCGTACAAGATCCTGGCAGATGAGGGAAGCACGGTTTATTTCTATTATACCTATTCATATCCCGGACAGGGAGAGAAGAACACGGCGGGAAATCTCAACTCATACGTGGTTGGCACTTGTATTTCTTTACCAGCATTAAGCATTGCTGATCGCACTTTTACAATTGAGGAGAATTCGGTCATTGGAACCCTGGTTGGCACACCGGTGACTGAATATACCGGCAGCGGTGTCCTAAGCTATTCGATCATGGGTGGAAACGAATCAGGAGCATTCAACATAGATCCTTTAACCGGGGCTATTACTGTGGCCGATGCCGGACCCCTTGATTATGAAACCACGAAATCATTTGTCCTTGAAGTTCAGGCAACGGATGGGGAACTAAGTGACCAGTCAAACATCACCATTAAAATCGCAAATGTTGTGGAGACCGGGGAGGCATACCCGGATTCGAAAGCCCTGAAGCTCTATCCAAATCCTGTGGTGGATATATTGACCATTGAGTGGGAGGAATTCAAAACGGTATCTGTGTTTGAGCTTTCCGGACGGCAATTGATGAGCTCATCCGAAAAGGAATTATTCCTGGGAAATTTGCCTTCAGGCGTCTATATACTTAAACTCGGCGGACAATCAAATGAAGAAATTCATATGAAGATCGTCAGGTTGTAAAGCAGCTTAATGAGAAGGATCAGCTCAGGGCAACATCCAGCAGCATCATGGTTGCAAAGCCAAGCATGGCGCCAATGGTGGAAAAATCTGTTTCATGGCCATTTTGCGACTCAGGGATAAGTTCCTCAACCACCACAAAGATCATTGCACCTGCAGCGAAGGAAAGCGCGTAGGGCAATATGGGCGTGATCTTTAATACAAGGAATGCACCCAGAACTCCGGCAATCGGTTCAACTATTCCGGAAGCCTGTCCGTAATTAAAGGCCTTCAACCTTGAAAAACCCTCTCTTCGCAGAGGGATTGATACTGCTGCTCCTTCGGGAAAATTCTGCAATCCTATACCCAGTGCAAGAGCTATTGCTCCGGCCAGCATACCTGCGTCGGGATTGTGGGCAAGTGCGCCAAAAGCAACACCGACAGCAAGCCCTTCCGGAATATTGTGCAGGGTTATGGCAAGTACCAGGAGCACACTTCGCTGCCAGGAGGTTTTTATCCCTTCAGCTTTGTCCCTCGACAGTCCGAGGTGCAGGTGAGGAAGAAGACTGTCTACCAGCAGGAGAAATGCTCCGCCAGCCAAAAAACCAACAACTGCAGGAATCCAGGAAATTGTGCCATTCGCCTCAGCCATTTCAATGGCAGGTTTAAGAAGGGACCAGAAGCTTGCTGCAATCATTACACCGGCAGCAAAACCAAGCATGGAATTCAATATCCTTTTTTTTATCGTTTTAAAGAAGAATACCATGGAAGACCCCAGGGCCGTAAGACCCCATGTGAAAAGTGTAGCTGTAAGAGCAAGTACAACCGGATTGATATCCAATAATTGTTCAAGTTTCATTTTTTATTAAATTCCCTAGCGGTAAATCATCCTTAATATCCCAAA
>CAYSAH010000474.1:0-3348 GCA_964428945.1 uncultured Bacteroidaceae bacterium
GTTTTATTTCTTTGCCTGTTCTTGCTGCTTCATAAGCTTTTTTGCCATCTTTTTACGGAGGTCCTTGAGAATGTGTATCAATTCCTCATCCACCGCACTTGTCCCGGAACCCGCCGCAGGGGATTCTTCATTCGAGACATTATCATAGTCATGATCATGTGTTAACATTATCGAATACGGATTCTTTAAATACTCTTTACCTTTATCACTCAACTTTAAGAGACCATAATTCTCTATATCTTTAAATACCAGACGGGCTATGAGGGTTTGTCTTAAAACGGCATTCCAGAACTTGGTATCCTTCTCTTTTCCCGCTCCAAAGAACTCATTATGATGATGTTTGTAAGATTTAACAGCACTGGTTGCATGCCCTGCCAGAATGCTGGCGATATGCTCAGGCTTGAATCTTTCCTGGACCCCTAATATAGCTTTTAATGATAAAACAATATACTCTTTACCTTCAAATTTTTCTTTTGGATGCAAACAATTGTCGCAGTTGCCACAGTCCTCCTCCATGACCTCCCCAAAATAATTAAGCAGCATCTTTGGACGGCACACAGAAGATTCTGTATATGAAACAGTTTCAAGCAGGAGCTGTTTCCCGATCTCCTGTTCGGCGACCGGTTTTCCCTGCATGAATTTTTCCAGTTTTTGTATGTCCTTATACCTGTAAAAGGCAATACATTTTCCTTCGCCACCATCTCTTCCGGCTCTCCCGGTTTCCTGGTAATAGCCCTCGAGGCTCTTCGGAATATCATAATGGATAACGAACCTTACGTCGGGCTTGTCGATACCCATTCCAAATGCTATTGTGGCAACAATGATATCCGCTTCTTCCATAAGGAACATATCCTGGTTCTTCGACCGGGTGCCTGCATCCATGCCTGCATGGTATGGAAGTGCCTTTATATTATTTACAACGAGTGCCTGCGCAAGCTCCTCAACTTTTTTCCTGCTCAGACAGTAGATTATGCCTGATTTGCCTTTATTCGCGGATATGAACCTGATGATCTCCTTGGTGGCATGTATTTTAGGCCTGATCTCATAATATAGGTTATGGCGCCTGAAGGATGATTTAAACACTGTTGCCTCCAGCATGTCAAGATTTTTCTGGATGTCACTCTGAACCTTTGGAGTAGCTGTAGCAGTAAGTGCGATAAGCGGCGCATTTCCGATGGTATTAATGATAGGCCTTATGCGCCTGTATTCCGGTCTGAAATCGTGACCCCATTCAGAGATACAATGGGCTTCATCTATTGCGTAGAATGAAACCTGAACATTCTTTAAAAATTCGACATTGTCATCCTTTGTGAGAGATTCCGGTGCGACATAAAGTAATTTCGTCCTTTGACTGGTAACATCCTCTTTGACCTTTGTAATTGCAGTTTTTGTAAGCGAGGAGTTAAGGAAATGCGCCACCCCTTCATCTGTGCTGAACGAGCGCATGGCATCCACCTGGTTCTTCATCAGGGCGATCAGGGGAGAGATCACAATGGCTGTTCCCTCCATCATAAGCGCTGGTAGCTGGTAGCAAAGAGATTTTCCACCCCCGGTAGGCATAAGAACAAAGGAATCCTGGCCATTAAGCACATTCTTAATGATCACCTCCTGGTTGCCTTTGAAACTGTCGAAACCGAAGTATCGTTTCAGGAAATCAATTAATTGTTTGTCTGTAACATTCATTGCTCTGACTCAAACCTGTTCTCTAAGGATATTAAAAATACAAATATTTTCAACTGCAAATTAAATTATTATGATGAATTTCAGGGAAATTAAGTTTTAACTTTGAAATATAGGACATTTATTTCATTCAGATACTAAATATTCTCAAGCTGTTGATCCCGACAGCCGGAAATATATCCATAAATTCCGGACTTCCGGGAAGCGTATTTTTTTATTACTTTGCAAAACTTTTTATTAAGGTATATATTAAATGGCGAAAGAAGTCAAAGCAGAAATGTCATTCCTGGAACACCTGGAGGTACTCAGGTGGCACCTTGTCCGTTCTATTTCATCGATCATGATCTTTGCGATCATCGCCTTTATTTTTAAAAGCATTGTCTTTGATGTGATCATCATCGCCCCAAAGACCCCTGAATTTCCAACAAACAGGCTCCTTTGCTACCTGGCACAGGAATTGAATGTTCAGCGCTTATGCATTAATTCAAAGCCTTTTCAGCTCCAGACCGTAAAGATGGCAGAACAGTTTTCAATGCATATCATTGTAAGCCTTATCGCCGGGTTAATAGTATCCTTCCCCTATATATTCTGGGAATTCTGGAGGTTTATTAAGCCTGCGATGTATGACAAGGAGAAAAAAACTGCCGGTGGAGCGGTTTTCTATACCTCTCTTCTTTTTCTCCTGGGTGTTGGATTCGGTTATTACCTGATCACTCCCCTTTCAGTTCACTTCCTGGGTAATTATAAGGTCAGTGAGGAGGTGGTGAGTAATCCGACCTTACGATCCTACGTACAAACCGTATCTTCTGTTGTACTTGCGTCAGGTATCGTTTTTGAACTTCCGATCCTTTCCTATTTCTTAACAAAAATAGGATTGATATCCCCGGCTTTTCTTAAGAAATACCGGCGTCATTCACTGGTCTTGATCCTTGCCCTTTCAGCATTGATAACTCCACCTGATGTTTTCAGTCAGATCATGGTTTCCCTTCCATTGATTCTGCTTTACGAGGTGGGAATTGTAATAAGCAAGCGCATTGTGAAGGAACAGAAAGCAAAGGAAGCTTCTGCAGCAGGATAATATAGGACCGCTGCAGGCGTTTATACTAAGTACATATTATGGAAAAGATGAAACTTCATACAGAAAACCTGGTAAAAAAATACCGCTCGAGAACTGTGGTAAATCATGTCTCTGTTGATGTTTCACAAGGTGAGATCGTAGGCTTGCTCGGTCCGAATGGTGCAGGCAAGACCACAACATTCTATATGATCGTTGGATTGATCACGCCCAATGAAGGGAAGATCTTCCTGGATGACAGGGAAATTACTTCAGAACCTATCTATAAGAGAGCAAGAATGGGGATCGGCTACCTTGCCCAGGAGGCATCCGTTTTCAGGAAGCTGAGTGTTGAAGATAATATAAAGGCAGTACTTGAAATGTCGAAATTCACAAAAACCGAGCAAAAGGATATTGTTGAATCCCTGCTTGAAGAATTTGGACTGACAGGAATAAGAAAAAGCCTTGGCATACAGCTTTCAGGCGGCGAACGCCGGCGCACGGAAATAGCCAGGGCCCTTGCACTGAGCCCGAATTTCATATTGCTGGATGAGCCTTTTGCCGGGGTGGACCCGATCGCGGTTGAGGATATCCAGGAGATCGTCTCCCAGCTG
>CAYSAH010000475.1:0-3348 GCA_964428945.1 uncultured Bacteroidaceae bacterium
GGATCAGGGACGTCAGCATGCTGGCAGAGACCGTTTTCAAGCCCCTGAGTGCGGGAAAAAAGGCAAACTGGCTCAGCTCGCTGGATTACAAACATTCCTATACCTATACTCCTGATGCAGGAAAAGCCACTGCCCTGCTCGGTAATACCGAAGATGCCTTCAACCAGGTCTGGCACCTTCCAACGGCAGCTAATCCTTATAACGGCAGGGAGTGGATAGAAAAGATCGCGGCTGCTTTGGGAACCAGGCCGAAAATACAACTTGCAAGCAAGACGATGATGAGGCTCATGGGGGTTTTCAATCCTGTATTGAAGGAAATGCCGGAAATGATGTACCAGTATGACCGCGATTATGTTTTCGACAGTTCAAAATTTGAAAAACGTTTTAATATAACACCAACTTCCTACGACGAAGGTATAAAGGCAATTGTTGAAGCGGATTATCGTTAAAATATCTAATAAACCGACCTGTAATTCCAGTCTGAAGTATGCTTTTTGATGCGGCCACGATTTCGCTTAGCATTTCATCCCTTTACTCCTTTACAATCTTCGCATTAAGCATTTGCCGCGGGAAAACTGTTTGTATTTGTTGATCTTAAACGGCTCTGCAACAAGGAATGAAGCATTTCAACGTTAGTTTAGCGGCGAATTATCTTTGATTTGTATATCTGGCAGGGAAAAATTAAATTTGAGTAATCATGGATAAACTGGCAGAAAATACAGGCTTCCGGGCCGGCAGTATCATTTTTACCGTATGCATCCTGCTTCTCCTGTCAGCTCTGAATAACAGGCCTGCGGGTAATGGATATCACAGGGAAAGTACTGAAACCCTTGCTCACGATTTGAACAGGCATTCAGCAATTCCTGTTGCCTTGTCCAATTCCTTAAATTCTGTTCACTTAGTATCGCTAACAGAAGCGGAACTGTTACAAAGCAGGTCTCTCGAAAAGTATGGAACACAGCAAGGAGAGAGACTGGGAAGGGTCCTGTACAGACATTACCACGATGAATACATGCGCTTGAAACCCAAGATCTTTGTGTTAGTAAGGTTTCCACTGTTTGTAAGAAGCAAAAACGATGATTTCCATTTGTTCACGTAACTGAATTGACCTCATGTCTGGACTCATAAACAAATCTGAACAAACAAATCCTCAATTAATAAATAATCCATTATGAAATCAATCGTTTATATAATCATATTAAGCCTGGCCGGAGCCTCGCTGTTTTCGGCAATGCCGCTCCGAACGACACAGGCATCAGAAACCCTTCAGTTCCAATGCAGCAATGAAAATTTCAGCGAGATCGGGTTTGCAAAAGCCGAACAGATCATAAACAGGAGACTGAATCAATATGGAGTGAAGAATTTCACTGTCGATGGGAACAATCTGAAGGGAAGCTTTAAAATATCTTTTAATTCGGGAAATGATCCGAAAGTTATTGAAAAACTCGTTATGACCAGGGGACAGCTGGGCTTTTACGAAACCCATGACCGGATGATCGCTATCAAACAGCTCCGCCCGGATGACTTCCTGTACAGCATCCTCAATATTCCAAGGAAGAAGAAAGAAAGGGCTTTCCTGGAATCTAATGCCTTGTTTGGATTTTCAAAGGGTGACAACAGGACAGAGATCGAGGAATACCTGAAGTACAAAGCAAGGGATGGATTGCTCTTTCCCGGAATTAAATTCTCCTGGAGCATTGAACCCATTAAAAATGACTCCTACAAATTGTTCCTTCTTAAGGAAGAAGTTGTTCTGGGCAATAAAGATGTTGCCGAAGTCTCAGCAATACCCAATGAACAGGACAATTTCGATATAAGTATCTCCTTTACCGATGCTGCTTCCAAAATATGGCAGGAATTGACCGGGAACAACACCGGTAATGCAATTGCGATAATGGTAGATGGTCACGTATATTCCGCCCCGGTGGTTAAAGAGGAGATGAGCGGAGGGAAATGCCTGATCTCAGGGAATTTTAACGAGCAGGAAGCTAAATTACTTGTCAGTATCATGGGGAACGAAGCACTGCCCCTTGATTTTAAATTAGTCGAGTAGACTTTTAATCAATGAATAATCTTTAGGTTCTGCTCCCGGCTGAATCGACTTTTACACTGTTACTTAATTGGACCTGCAGGCGTCCTTTGAAGGTCACCTTTACAAATATTAAGTAACTTTAGTCGACGAATTTCAATTCAAATAAAAAAATAGAGTTGACCAGAGTTTAAATTACAAGCTATGAAATACACGATCAACCTTTTTATTCTTTCCCTGCTGAGCATAGCATTAACAGCCCAACAATACGCCGACAGTACCTATTCGCCTCCTGAATTCAAGGCGAGGTATGAAGCCGGAAAAGGACAGGCAGTTTATATTGATGAAGCCCACCATAATTTCCATACAAAAGACGGACGTTATGCTCCCTTCGCACATATCCTTGAACTGGATGGGTATACTGTTGAAGCAAATAGGGAACCCTTCAGCAGGGAAAGCCTTGCAGGAATTAAAATCCTGGTTGTATCCAATGCCTTACCGGAAACAAGCACAGAAGAGTGGATCGCTCCCACCCAGTCTGCCTTCTCCCCTGAAGAGATCATTGCCCTGAAGAATTGGGTAAAAAAAGGCGGAGGTCTTTTCCTGATTGCAGATCATATGCCGATGGCCGGCGCAGCGAGGGACCTGGCAGCTGCTTTTGGATATACATTTTATGATTGCTTTGCTGATGATACCACCAGCAGATCGGGAACTGAATTCTTCTGTAAAGCCGATCGCAGTCTTTCCGACAATGAGATCACCAGGGGTATAGGAGGAATGTTAGCGGCAGATTCTGTTACAAGTTTTACAGGACAGGCTTTTATAATCCCGGAAAATGCCAATTCGATTTTGAATTGCGGCCATGGATGGATCGTTGCGATGCCCGATACTGCATGGCAGTTCAATGAAAATACCAGGAGGATCAATGCCGAAGGTTGGTCGCAGGGATCCTGCGAGGAATTTGGGAAAGGCAGGCTGGTGGTTTTTGGCGAAGCTGCAATGTTTTCTGCACAAATTGCCGAAAGCAATGGGCAAAAATTCACCGCAGGGATGAACAGTGAAAGTGGAAAGAACAACTACCGTCTCCTGGTAAACCTGGTCAGGTGGTTGGATAACTGACAGGAAGAGGTCATCAGGCTTATCCCTTTTCCTCACCGGATCCGGATCCAGCCATTCTCAGATAATATTTAGAATGTAAGCTCGCAATTCCTAATTAAGTTAATTCATGATAAATAAGACAATCTTTTAATACATTTACAGGCTATAATCATTTAAATGTCTTGATTGGACCTGGAACACACAAATTATTTAATAAAAAA
>CAYSAH010000476.1:0-3341 GCA_964428945.1 uncultured Bacteroidaceae bacterium
GCTTCACTCAGCGGGATTAGTTCGACCATCGGCTTTTATTTCGGCTGTGCCTCATTCATCATAGGTCTATCTGATTGTGCCCTATCCCGCTTTCGCTTCACTCAGCGGGATTAGTTCGACCATCGGCTTTTATTTCGGCTGTGCCTCATTCATCATAGGTCTATCTGATTGTGCCCTATCCCGCTTTCGCTTCACTCAGCGGGATTAGTTCGACCATCGGCTTTTATTTCGGCTGTGCCTCATAAAAGCCGGGTCTCACTAACTTTTTCCTTTTTACTTTTTCCTTGTCTCACTTTCCAGCTTATACGCCACCACCCTGTTGTCGAAAAAGGTGGGAACGTATACGATCTGCTGTTTGATATTGAAGCCTATGTCTGCAGAGTTGATCTTCTGCTCCTGGGTGTCAAGGACTTTTTGAATGGTATCGTTTCCTGTTACAAAAATGCGGCCGCCCCATTCTGAAATGATGTAGTAATCTTCGATCCCGGTATATTCAATGCCATCGATGCCAACCCCGGTGGCCATGACTTCATATTCACCCGACTGTTTATTTACATTCCTTACCTCACCTGCTCCTGATACACTTACGATCATGTTTTCACCATTGTCAAACAAGCCGTTGGGACCTTCAAGTCCGGTGAGCCATTCGCTTACCTGGTCATCTGCATAGGTATAAACCCTGCCCCCCCTGCTGTCGGAAAAGTATGCAGTTCCGTCTTTTGTTACAGCAAGGTCATTTAAAAACATAGCACTGTCGACATCCACCGCTTTTATCAACTCCCCCTTTTCAATATCTATAACGACTATCCTGTCATTATCCGTTGCAAAGAGTAAATTCCCGTGAATTCCCATCCCGCGGGGCTCGTTTAAGCCTGAGATCCAGTTCAATTCAAGAACTGAGCCGTCAGGGGCAAGCCTGGAAATAAATCCTGTAGCCTCGCCTTCGTCAATACGGTTCATATTTGCAACATATAGCACATTCCTTGCAGGATCAAAAAGAACAGATTCCGGGGTTTTCATTACTGAATCTGAAGCCCACATTTCCGATAAAGTGAAAGTAATCGGTTCTGGGTTTGATTGCGAATCAGAAGGATTTTTAGTCTGGCAGGACCAAACTATGAGTACAAAAAGTAACATTGGGATAATTTTTTTCATTTTTTTGGATTTAATTTATCTAAAAGTAGGTTTTTTGGACTTATTTGTCAAGAAGGAGGGTAATGACTAATAAAAAATCACCCGATCCGTTACTCAATGTTTCAGCCCCTTCGCTGAACATTGTATTGTCCTTTGAAGCAGTTATTTCTTTTGTAATAGTCTGGGCCTGGATGAGCAATGCTAAAGTCAAGATCAATGTTGCCAGAGTAAGCTTCTTGTTCATAATTAGGATATTTTAAAGAAAACAAGCCTGGCTATGTTTTGTTTAAGCGGGAGAGGATTTGGCTCATTATTTGCTCTTATGTTAACTAATTGTTAAGGTCGTAAGCTATTTTTACTATTTTTATGCACATTTTTAAATCCTAGTAAATTCATAATGAAAAATTCAAAGATGCGTAACCATTTTGTTCTGCTTAGTATAACTGCAGTTTTTTTCCTAATTTCAAATTCGTGTGTAAAACCTGAAGGGTACGGAGGAACTTCTTCAGTCAGTGGTAAGATATTGACCAGGTATTACAATGATGATTATTCAATGTTAATTAAGGAAGTCCCTTCTGTGGATGAAGATGTTTATCTCTTGTTTGGAGATGATGAAAGTGTCGGCGACAGGGTGTTTACCAGTTCAACAGGTGCATTTGCCTTTGAGTTCCTGAGACCGGGAGCCTATACCCTTTATTTCACGTCGGAAGATTCAACTTCGGCTGACAGGAGTGAAGAAGTTTCCGCTATCGAGTTTGAATTGAAAAGCGGAGAGGATAAAGACCTGGGTACATTAACAGAATTCAAAACCCTGGACTTTAATGAAGGCACAGGCAAAATCTTCGGTGTGATCCGGCTTATTAATTATAAAAATTCATCTGTTCCGCCCTTCCTGGAAATAAAGGATACCTCTTTCGCACAGGAGCAGGAAGTATATATAAGGTATGGCACACATAAATTCTATGATGAGCGCATAAGAACCAGTTACAACGGGTATTTCGAGTTTACCGGATTAATACCTGGAGAATACGAGGTTTTTACCTATTCAGAGGATGTCTGGTTCGGAGGAACGGAAAATATTCCGGTGGGAGATACGGTAATAATTAGCCCTGAAATCCAGGAAGTTGATCTTGGCATAATGTACATTGAAAAGATATAATAAGATAAAATCATGAAGTCACGCGTTTTATTTGGATTAATGCTGCTGCTATTTGTTCCGGCAATATGCTTTTCCCAGGACAGGAAGACAATAAAGAAAAAACAAATCAAAAGTCAGACGGTTTACGAATATTTTATCGAAGAAGGAATAAAGGACCCGGTGATAGAAAGCGTGGAAAGGTATGACACCACCGGAAATGTGATTGAATTGAAGGAATTTAACAAGGAAGGAGTAGTAAAGAACTGGCAAACTTTTAAATACGACGTGGACAGGAACAAGATCGAAGAAACAATTCTTGATCCTAAAGGAAAGGTAATGGACAGGACCGTGTGGATATATAAGGAAGGCCTCATAAAAGAGAAACAATATTTTGATGGCAGGGATCGTATGTATAAGAGAAAGGAATATAAATACGAAACCATGGGTAATTAGGTTATGGAATGACAAATGGTAATTTATACTCTTTTCAGAAAGTAAAGTTTTTAATACTTTTTTCTCTCTTTTCCAGTATTTTACTTTTCAATTCCGAAAATGTCGCAGGACAATACCAGGATTTCAGGACCTGGTGGAGTGCAGATATTGAAAAATCAATTAACAAGGAGCTTACAGCGGATATTGAGCTCAGTCAGCGATTCAGGGAGAACTCACTCCGCTACGACAGAACCATGCTTACAGCAGGACTTGAATACGAGTTGTTTAAAAATCTGGCTGTTGAGGGTGGATTCAGGTACCTTTTTGCAAAAGACGACAGGCTTGGTCTTGTGCCGAGATACCGGGTTCATTCGAGTATTTCATATGCATATAAATTTGATCGCTTAAGGATCAAAGCCAGGGAACAAATACAATACGGGGTTGAGGATCAGAATTCCCTAAATGATTTTTACCTTAACAAACTCACCAACAGGAATAAGATTTCAATCGATTACAATATATTCGGAGCTCCTTTGTCATTGCAGGCCTCCTACGAATTATTTATTGCACTTAATGAACCTTATGGCATTTTTATATCCAATCACCGGATACAGGCTGGGGTAAATATTGAACTTAG
>CAYSAH010000477.1:0-3328 GCA_964428945.1 uncultured Bacteroidaceae bacterium
GTACAGGTCACGGGGCATGGAGCATGGGGCGTGGAGAGCACAGGGCACAGACTTAGGACTGGCACCTGCCATAAGAGAAACACAAAGAAAAAATCTTACTTTTGGGATAAAGTTGGAAAAATGACTTCTGAAGAGGTAAACAGGCGACTGAAAAAAGTTATAAAGCACCGGAATTGTTCCGCTTGTGGGGCCTGTACCCTGTTCAGTAAAAATGGACTGATGATTGCCTCCCCCCAGGGACCGGTTCCTGATCTCGAGGGGGCCGTTTATTCTGAAGAGGCACTGAAGGTTTGTCCCGGGATCGGGATCAATTACCCGGAATTATATGAGAAGCACTATGACGGACAACCGGAAAGTTACCTGCACGGAAAACTAAAAAAAGTCAGGATCGGCTATTCCTCCAATGAGGATATCAGGCGCAGGGGGGCCTCAGGTGGTATTACCACTTCAACACTTCTGTACCTTCTCGAACAGAAACTGGTGAACGGGGTGGTATGCACAAAACAGGGCATTCCCACTCCTCTCGAAGCATCTGCACATATTGCCCGAACTGCCGGGGAAGTAATTTTATCCATGCAGTCGGTTTACATCCCGGTTTCAGTTCTTGATATCATTTCTGAATTCAACGAGGGAGAACGGTACGCCATGGTTTGTCTGCCGGAACAAAGTGCTGCATTGCGGAAACTCCAGTCAATGGGCCATCCAGGAGCCCTGCAGGTAAAATATGTGCTTGGTCCCTATACAGGCACAGCCCTTTATCCATCTGCAATCAACTCTTTCCTTAGATCGAAAGGGGTCTCAAAGTACGACAGGGTCACTTCCCTGAAATGGAGGGAAGGTGAATGGCCAGGGTATCTTGAGATCAGGACAAAATCGGGGAAAGTGCTTCAATCTAAAAAAATATATTACAATTTCCTTATCCCTTTCTTTGTGACACACACCAGCCTTCGAAGCATGGACTTTGTCAATGAATTTGCAGATCTTGCCGTAGGAGACGCCTGGTCGCCAAAATATGAAAGTGAAGGGAAGGGCTTTTCTGTATTTGTAACGCGAACAACTGAAATGGAAGTGATCATTGCCAACATGATCAAACAGGGACTCATCGAAGCTGAAGATGCCGCCACCGATGACGCAATTGCCATGCATGGTCATATGCTTGATTTCAAGAAACGCGGAGGCTATATCAGGAACCGCATGCGTGCATTTTTTGGTTATTCGGTGCCCGATTACGGATATCGTCCAGAAAAGATCGCGTTCTCAAGGAAATTGACTGAAATTGTGATCTCAGGAATATTTCTGCTGGCAGGGAACAGGTTTTCAAGGGCATTGATGACCCTGATCCCTGAAAAGATACTGGGACCGGTTTTCGATTTCATGAGATTGAAGTGGAAGGATATCAGCAAGCCAACTAAAAGGAAGGGGCTTAGTGAATACGAAATAATAATCAAATAGTAATGTTTGAAAAAATATTGGACAGTCAATTTCCCAGGATGCTAAGCCAGGCATGCCGCGACATCAATTCACCCTTTTATGGTTGTTTCGACAGGAACTGGTGGCATTACAGGATCAGGGATTTCTCCTCGGTAATGCTGCAGCAGGGAGGGTACACAGCTTACCTTTATTCAAAGGTTCCGGGTTATTCAGAATACAACGACGATCTTGAAAACCTGGCAAAAGCCGCAGCCCGTTTCTGGAACGAGCGCGCCAAAAGACATGGAGCCTTCGAAGAGTATTATCCACGTGAACAGGGCTACCCGCCACTTGCCTTTTCCACCCTCGCAATGACCAAACTATGCAGCGAAGGCCTCGTCGGCGAAGAACTGATTAGCGAAGGACTAAAAATAGCTGCCAGACAGCTTCAGAAGCGCTTTGAATCCCAGGCCGGGAACCAGCAGGTGGCCGGACTGGCAGCTCTGGCGCATATCAGAAAGATAGATCCTTCATTGGTGGGTGAAGCAAAATTACTGGCCCTGAAGAAAAGGACCCTGGCTTTGCAGGATGAAGCAGGCTGGTATACTGAATACGACGGTCCTGATCTTGGGTACCTCTCGGTCACACTTGATTGCCTTTGGGATCTGTACGATGTAACAGGAGATAAGGATTACCACGAATCAGCTGTAAAGGCCCTCAACTTTTTACATGCATTTCTCATCCTGCGTGGCGGTGGCGCCGGCATGCACAATGCACGCAACACAGACTACATTGTGCCCTACGGAATATGCAGGTTCCTGGTACAGGATGATCCTGCCCTTCAGCAAAAAAGCGAAACCATCATCGATATCATTTATGCCGGTATGGACGATAAAAATCATTTCTTCCATGCCATCGATGACCGCTACTGGTCGCACTACATCGGGCATTCGGTGGTAAGGGCACAGCTGATTTCAGGAGGAAGCAAAGTAAGGAAGGTAAAGCCGGACTTAATGGCTCCCTATTCAGGATCAGTAAGCAGTGCCGGCTACATTTTCAGGCAACTTAAGGGCGAAAACAGGATCCTTGTTTCAACCTTAAAAGGAGGCATATTCAGCATTTTTACAGAAGATAAAACGCTATTTTCCGACTTTGGACTGGTAGTTAGGAAAGGAAAAAAACAATTTGTAAATCACTGGTGGTCGAAGGACTGGAAGGTAAGGGAAGATGAAAGCACCATTGAGGTCAGCGGATATCTGTTTCCCCACAGAGAGAAGACCAGTACACCCTTTTTGCATTTCGGGCTCAGGGTCTTAAGTCTTTTCTTTGGAAGCGCACTGACGGGGCTGTTACGAAGAGTACTCATCTTCAAATCGAAGAAATCGAAGTTTGGATTCAGCAGGAAGATATCGCTGGAATCTGCTTCAGTTGAGGTCACAGATCGAATCGATGGCATGGATGAGCACTGCGAAGTTGTTCGGGCTCCAAGGGCATCCAAGCGGCATGTGGCAAGTGCGGATTCCTGGCACAGGGAAGACTGGGTGCTGAATGAGGGGGTGGAAATGCAGGAAGAGATTCAGCGCAAAGGAGGAGTAATAGAGATATATACCAGGATACTTTACTAGTCATTTACACGTCGTCCCTACGGGACTTTGGCCTCACTCGCCTGCCTGCACCTACAAATACTCCGTCCCTATGGGACTAAGGTTTCACTTCCCGGTACTGTGCTACTGACACGCTATCCCTGCGGGACTTAGCTCCGGAGGATCCATATCGCCGACCACTCTGCATCCAGCTTAGCGAGCTCCAGCCGAGCAACGTATCTCCAGCCCGGAGGTACCAGTCAAACCACAGCTCCAGCGGAGCGATGTACCTGTAGCCCGGAGGTTCCAGTCAAACCATAGCTCCAGCGGAGCGA
>CAYSAH010000478.1:0-3327 GCA_964428945.1 uncultured Bacteroidaceae bacterium
CATGGCACATCTTTTCAACTACTTTTTCGACGGTCATTTTCCCTTCATGTACAAATTCCAGCATGGCTGTAAGTGAATGCTGAACCATAGGGCCTCCTGAAGGGGAGTCGAAATACCTGCTTTGTTTCTCTTCGATGGTATGCGGGGCATGGTCGGTTGCGATGATATCGATTTTATCATCAAGCATTGCCTGGAACAAGGCTTCCCTGTCGCTTTCCTTTTTCACTGCCGGGTTCCATTTCACCAGGGGCCCCTTGGTTTCATAATCCTTGTCATTGAACCACATATGATGGATGCAAACTTCGGCAGTTATTTGTTTGTTACTCAGGTAGTCGCCCTTTTGGAAAAGCCCAAGTTCCTTTTCCGTGCTGATGTGCAGCACATGCAGTCGGGTATTGTGTTTTTTTGCAAGTTCCACAGCCAGCGAAGACGACTTGTAGCAGGCCTCGACATTCCTGATCAGAGGATGGGCACTGACTGGCACCATATCGCCATATTTTTCTTTAAATACCGTAATGTTTTGCTGAATGATCTCTTCATCTTCACAGTGAGTGGCCACCAGTCCCGGGGCCTCAGCAAAGATCCTTTCAAGAGCTGCCTTGTTATCTACCAGCATGTTACCGGTGGATGATCCCATGAAGATCTTTACTCCGCAATTAAGCCTCGGATCCAGCTTTATTATTTCATTGATATTTTCATTCGTGGCACCCAGGTAAAAAGAGTAATTAGCAAAGGATTTTTCAGCTGCCAGGCAATATTTGTTTTCCAGCTCAGCGATCGTGGTGGTCTGAGGATTGGTATTAGGCATTTCCATATAGGAAGTGACCCCGCCTGAAACTGCGGCACGTGACTCACTATAAATAGTGGCCTTATGTGTGAATCCTGGTTCCCTGAAATGAACCTGGTCATCGATAATCCCCGGCAGCAGATACTGACCTTCAGCATCGATCTCTATGGCATAATCGGAGTCCACTGCAGGCCGCCCCTCACCAACAGCCTGAATGACACCTTTACGAACCAGGACAAAACCATGAATGATACTGCCTTCATTAACTATACGTGCATTCTTTATAAGATAATTGTTCATGTCTGGCAAATTTTACTGCAAGATACAAAAAGCGGGGGAATCGGGAACAGCGAATTTTGAATAATGAACAAGGAAAGTCGAATGCCAGGCAGTCGGCAGTCAACAGTAATCAAAGCTTTATTGAGGGATTTACTGAATGTTATGAACCTGTAAAAGCGGATTTTATGTTTGTGAAAGGGAATTTCAATAAAGTGTGTCATCCTTGTTAATTCTGTTATCAAGGATCATTGTTAATTGGTAGAGTAGGGTGGAGCATGCAGTGACAGGGTTCTGCCATTTATCATAGAAGTAAGTGTAGCCAGAGATACGAGTTTTCATACAGCTGTTTCTGAAGTAAATGTAACTTTGGATCTGATGACTTTCCTTACCATTCAGTGATACCCTTCAACTTTATTAGAGGTGTAAATTAGACTTCAGACAGGTTCAGTATATTTGAAGTAATTGGATGAGAGTTATCAATTGGTTCACTCTATGGATCGAAGCTAAAGCTATTTCCGACTACCTCCTGTACCTTTTAAACAGGCTCCCTACTTTTAGCCGGATCACTCCGAATATTGCCTCGCTGACGATTCCTCCGCTCATTTTTGAGCTTCCCTCTTTTCGGTCTGTGAATATAATCGGGATCTCGACCACATTAAATTTGTATTTCCAGGCGGTGAATTTCATTTCTATCTGGAAGGCATATCCCTTGAACCTGATCTTGTCCAGGTTGATGGTTTCAAGTACTTCTTTGCGGTAGCAGACAAATCCTGCCGTAGCGTCCCGCACATTCATTCTCGTGATCATTCGCACGTATACCGAGGCAAAATATGAGATCAGCACGCGTCCCATCGGCCAGTTAACAACATTAACACCGGATATATACCTTGAACCGATTGCAACATCTGCACCTTTATTTTCACATTCATGAAACAGGCGTACAAGATCTTTTGGATCGTGGGAGAAATCGGCATCCATTTCACAAATATATCCATAGCCATTACCCATAGCCCATTTAAAGCCCTCTATATAAGCAGTACCTAAACCCAGTTTTCCTCTACGTTCAATAAGATGCAGGCGGTTATTGAAGATTGGCCTTAGCCCTTTTACGATCTCTCCTGTCCCGTCTGGTGAATTGTCGTCGATAATTAGCAGGTGGCTCTGTATGTTGAGGTCAAGAACAGACTGAATGATCTTTTGGATATTCTCTTTTTCATTGTAAGTTGGTATGATCACCAGTTTATTGCTCATCTGCATACTTTAATAAACACAAAAATAGCATTTATTTACAAGCGCAAAAGGGATTAAGGTTCTTTAACGATTCGGATCGACAAATGAATGGGCAGTTAAAGAGCCTACCTTTCTCCAGGGAATGGAAGATGGTCTGCCTTAGTCGCCGGTGAAGATCCCGGGCAGTTCCGATAGAACAGGCATCTTCCTTTCTTCTTTGGATATTCCAGTTTTCCTGCCATGAAATTTGGTATATTAAAGTAAGGAGACAGAGAATGAAGGTAAACGCATGGAATGGTTCTGCTTCAAAACCTGATTGTCATTATTCGGAGCAGAAAAGTCCATGGTTTTTGCCCTGTTTGACTGATGAATCCTGCCAGTGCCCCGATTCGGAACGGAAAATTCATTTGTAAGGATTGGAATGACATTCCCGGGTTGGTTGAGAGGAAATGATAAATGAGGAATATAGCATATCAGGGAGCCGATGTGGCTTGTCTGAGAAATATTTTCATCTTTTTAAAAAAAACACTTGTGGATCTGTGAAAAGCCTCTATATTTGCAGGCCGTTTCAGAAATGGGGCGAAGTTCTTTAGGTGATTGCAAAGAGATTTGAAGATTCCGGTGAGGGATGAAGCCCAGTAATGGCAGGGAGAAGGGAAAAATATTATAAAGATAAACCACTGGGAATCAAGCGAAAGAAAAAAAGATTAATTTTTTTTTGAAAAACGTTTGGAAAATAGAAAATATACTGCTTATCTTTGCATCCGCTTTTGAGAAATATGTGAAGATCTCGAGCGAGTTTTTTGAAAGATTTTATTTGGGTGAATGAGATAATTCGTTATCTTTGCAGTCCGTAAAAAATACAAAGAAAGTTCTTTGAAGGTATTGAAGATAGAAATAGGTAAGAAAAGCAACCGAAAAATCAATTTTTTTGGAGTGAAGAATCTTGAGTAGATATATTAACTTTTTAATTACAATGAAGAGTTTGATCCTGGCTCAGGATGAACGCTAGCGGCAGGCTTAACACATGC
>CAYSAH010000479.1:0-3316 GCA_964428945.1 uncultured Bacteroidaceae bacterium
AAAGTAGTTGACTTTTCCTTCATTGAGTTCAGCAAAACATCACCATTCATTTTTAGCATTATTTGCTTGCTAAGGCTAAGTCCAACGCCAGAGCCGTCATCCTTTGTTGTGAAAAACGGGACAAATATTTGCTCTCTTATTTCAGGAGGTATATGCGGACCATTATTGGTGATTTCAATTCTGGTTGTATTGTTCGATTGCCTGATCCTGATAATGATCTTTGGATTTTCGGCCTTATGAAAAATAAGGGCTTCGCATGCATTCTTCAATAGGTTGATGATGACCTGCGACAGGAGTTTTTCGTCAGTAATAGCCATCGAGTCCTCGGGGATCGATTTTTCCAGTTCTATGGTGTCAAATTTCGAAAATGTACCTGCTGCCACCAGGGTATTCTCAATCAGGTTTGATAAATTAACAGGTATCAGTTTGGGTACAGGGAGCTTTGTAAATTTCCGATAATTATCAACAAAATGCATTAAACCGAGACTTCGTTCCTCAATAACCTTAAGCCCTTTCAATGTGTTGTTAATTGTATTAAAATCTAAATCTGCAGTGTCAATGGGTTTCTTATTTTTAATGAAATAATTTGAAATAACCTGAGATAATGTGGTGATGGGAGCTATATTATTCATAATCTCGTGCGACAAAGTTCGCGCCAGTTTAATCCATGCATCGACTTTACCGTTGTCAAGCTCTTTGGTTATATCGCTCACAGCAACCAGCCTGATTATTTCTTTTGAAGTATTGATTTCTGAAAGTTTGAATAATAGCTTTTGTCCATATTGATTTTCAAAAATGGCTGATTGTTCATGAGGCTTATGATCCGGATTCATGATAAAGTCCGGTAAAACAGGATCAATGGTTTTTAGTCCGTTTACATGATGATATTCCTCTAAATTTGTGAGCTTTAGCGCTGCGGGATTAATATTTATGACTCTTCCATATTTATTGACTGAAAAAAGCCCTGTAGCCGACTGATCAATGACAGAACGGTAATATTGTTCCTGAATGCTAATATCTATTCTTGATTGCTTGAAAAGGTTGTTAAACCTTTCTATTCCAGTATATACTTCATCGATAGCACTATTTCCTGATTTGGTTGGTACTTTTACTGAAGTGTCTTCATTTTCAATGCCTAATAAGAAAAAGGCCATCCATTGGTTTATCTTATTGAAATACCTGATAATATTAATAATGGCTGCTATCAGTAATAGCAATGTTACCAGCGACAAAGTATAGGATTGTTTTTCAAAGAATAAAAACGCACCTGCCATCGAAAGTAAAATTATTACTACCAATCTTACTGTAATTGCAATATAGAAATGCTTATATCCCATACCTCTTAAGTTTTTTGTATATGGTTTGCCGCGTTATTCCAAGATTTTTTGCTACGGCACTCATATTGCCCTTTTCCTTATGGATAGAGGCGAGTATCATCTCTCTTTCCATTTCTTCGATGGTTTTGCTTTGGAGCTCTTTCTGCAGATTTATATTGGTATCAGTTAACAGAAAGCTATTTTCATTTAAAACTTTATCATCAGCTAAAATTACGGCCTTTTCCATTGTGTGTTGCAGTTCTCTTACATTTCCAGGCCATTTGTATTTCAGGAGCTTTTCTATTCCGTTTTGATTAATTTTCAGTCCCTGCTTATCGTATTTATTCGCGTATTTAATCAGAAAAAACTCAGCTAACAGAGCAATATCATTTCCTCTATTTCTTAAAGGAGGTAGCTCAATTGTAATGGTGTTGATGCGATAAAGCAAATCTTCGCGGAAAAGACCATCGGCAATCATTGCATTTAAATCTTTATTGGTGGCCGATATCAATCGGATATCAATCGGAATAGGAGTGTTACTACCTAACTTAATAATAGTCCTGTTTTGTAAGGTGGTGAGCATTTTTGCCTGGAGAGATAAGGACAGGTTTCCAATTTCGTCCAGAAAAAGGGTGCCTTTATCAGCGGCCTCAAATTTACCGATCCTGTCCTCTTTTGCATCTGTAAAAGAGCCTTTCGTATGACCAAAAAGTTCGCTTTCGAATAGAGTGTTGCTTATGGCACCCATATCAACACAAAGCATAATTTCCTGATTTCTTTTGGAATAACGATGTATTTCACGGGCAATCAGCTCTTTTCCTGTACCGTTTTCTCCGGTTATAAGAATATTGGCATCGGTATTGGCTACTTTTTTCACCATTGCCATCACCTGTTTCATAGGATCTGATTGTCCGATAAGGATTTGTGTCGATGGTTTAAGTTCTTGTTTCAGGGTATGTGCTGTTTTCAACAAGGAGGCATTTTCAATTTTACTTTTTCTAAGTTTTAAGGAAGCGTGTATGGTGCTTATAAGTTTGTTGTTGTCCCATGGCTTTAAGATAAAATCGAAGGCGCCTTCCTTCACTGCTCTCACTGCTAATTCGATATCGCCATAGGCAGTAATCAAAATGACACTAATTGATGAATCGTATTTCTGAATCTGACGCAACCAATAAATTCCTTCGTTGCCATTGTTAATCCCTGCCGTAAAATTCATATCAAGCAATACAATATCAATGGCATGTTGCTGGATGGTAGAAATTAGATTGTTCGGATTTTTGAGCGTGAATATCTGGTCAAATTCCGATTGCAGCAACATCTCAAGGGCTGTTAAAACACTTTTGTTATCGTCGAGAATAAGAATCTTACTTTTCATTTTTTATACTTTAGTTCAGGAGCCAGGGTATTATCAATCTGATTAAACCAGTTGTTAAATGTAAAAGTAAAGATATGTAAACTAAATGTACATCGACTGTAAGATATAATTACACAAATTTTCTGGTTTCCTAATAAATAAGATTGTATACATCTTCTAATCAGTAATATATACTATTTGGCATAAGGCTTGCAAATGCAAATTATAGAAAATGCACTTCTATTTTTGGAATTTCACTTTAATCACCATATATAAAAAATTGTTATGTGTAAAATACTTGGTTTTATTGTAGTCGCATTTTGGTTTAGTTTGAGAATATCTCAGGCTCAAGCCAATGAACTGGCAGACAGTACAGTTTATACACTTGGATTCTCCACCTATCTTTCTCACACCGATAAATACGCATCAGGTTTCGATATTTACACCGATGACGAAGGGTATACTTATATTTCAGGCAATACCCGAGATAAGAATTTCCCTGCCACGAAAGGAGCTTATCAAACCGAACTTAAAGGAGAGGCAGATGCCTTTGTAGTAAAATATACACCCGAAGGTGAAATAGTTTTTGCCACATTAATTGGTGGTACAAAGAGAGAACATCATAGCGCAATAACAGTAGATGAAC
>CAYSAH010000480.1:0-3310 GCA_964428945.1 uncultured Bacteroidaceae bacterium
GGTGATACACCCCACTCCCTTCATAATCTTCATTAAACTGACGAACCCGCTTTCCTGGTGCGGGAGACTCGTTACTGGCCGGGGGTGTAATGAGATCGGGGGGCACGGTTTCTATGTCATTATCGCCCACGGAAGATGCTTGAAGCAAGATTGCAAAAGATAATATGATAAGCTGTCTAATCATAGGAAATGTTGGTCAAAGTGATTACTGAATAGTATAATCATGACCTGAGACCAGGTCAAACTCATACGCATGACGCTTTTTTTCAAATTTTACCTTTTCGCCATTTGTTTTATCAATTACTTCAATTTGACTCCAATCCGGATTTTTAATTTCAATCGTACTTTTCAGTTCTCCATCCTGTCCATAAAAAACAGTCTCTGCTTGTTGAGTTACAGGATAAATCCGGGCCTTTAAGCCATCTTCTCCCTTTTCCACGACAATGCCGGTGCCTCCCACAAACAGAGGAGTCTTTTCTAACGGCAGCTCGAAGTTCTCCAGTAAAACCGGTCCTGTATATACCTTCCCCGTTTCGTAATCTATCCATTTTCCTTCAGGAAGGTAAACATTCCTTGTGGTTGCAGTTTCATAATCCTCACCGTATAAAGGAGTGGTCAACAATGCATCACCGATCATCCATTGATAGCCCCGATCCACATTGTTCTCTCTTCCATGTACGTTCTGATCATCCGGAAAAACAAGTGGCAAAGGTGCCATGCTCCAGGGAAATCCATCGTGATAAAAGCGGATGGCCTGGCTGTAGATATAGGGTTGCAAACGATCATGCAAGTTTGCAGCTTTGAGTATCACGCTATCCACCTGTGGATCGTTAAAATGCCAGGGGCCCTTGCCCATAGCCATGGTCGGGTGGACCGAAGCCCACATCGCGTTGCGCATCATGTATTGCTTAATGCGCAGGGAAACCTCTCCGTCGAAATTGGTGCCACCAAACAAGCCTCCAATGATATCGGGATAAGAAAAAGGCAGACCACAATATGGGTATATCAGAGTATTGATTGCCCCGCGATCCTGATCCTGGTCATAATTAAAATCTTCGATACGATGCATAGATCCCGCGGATCCGAGATAATTGTTGCGAAGCATGATCAAATAATCCTTTTTCTTCAGAGCCTCGTTGACAGGATTGAGCTTGTCATCACGTAATGAGTACTTGCCATAACCGTAAATATCTTCCTTAAAGCCATCGACACCCCAACGGTCGCACAGATCCACGTACCATTTTACCGCTTCGGTATTGTGCGCATCCAGGATATATATTGGCGATATCGGGAAGCCAATTTTAAAGACTTTTGGCACCCCGTCCTCCATGAGAAAATATCCCTTTTCCGCACCTTCCTCACTGAATGGTCCACCAACTATAAAGGAGATGCGCAAGCCCAGCATGAATTTGAGACCCTTTTGATGAAAATAGTCGATCATTCCTTCCGGATCCGGATATTTTTGAGGATCCCACATTCCAAAACTTGTCGTGGCATGATACAATGTATCTGCTCTGGGCCAGAAACCTGACCCGATGATCATCCACTCCAAGGGATAGCCCAATTCCAGATAATGATTTACATCCTCTAAAACAGACTGCTGATCAGTGTTCCATGCTAAGGCACCCCATGCTTCCCAACCCACACCAAACAATGGGTAAGAAGGTTTCATGACAGGATAGCCGGACTTATTGCGCACATCGAGCCAGGACTGGTATATTCTTTTTGGATCACCAAAAAAGAAGTACAGTTGATCCAGGGTGGCAGCAGCATTGCTGCCCTGGGCGATTTCCTTGTCCGTACTTCGAACAATTTTTGATTCCGGATATACATTGACCCACGCAAAATTATTAGTGGGATATATGGCAAAGTTGCTGATCATCCTTTCTCTGGCACCCCCAGCACCAAAATCGTCATCAACAAATCCTGTGATTTCTGTGCCCTTTCCTTCAATCGCAGGTTCTTTCCCCCGACAGATGGTATTAATGAGGTCATCTCCCAGTCCATAGCCAGGAGATACTGGCCCAGCGCGGAAAAGGATGGAATAAATCCCTTCTTTCTTAGGTAACGCTTTGAACTGTGCTCTGTGCTCTGATAAAATAACTTCTACATCCCATTTGGATCCATCGGCCATCAACACGGAGAAAGAGTGGGACTGCCCGTCATGGCCGCTGTATGTGCAGGATACTGCGTCCACCAGCTTTTCAGGTGAAGAGCCGACCTGCAGTCCACTTTGTGAGTGAGCAGGAACAATAATGCTCTTGTCCGGATTCTGAAATTCAAAGCAGAATCCTTCCTTTTGCACGAGCAAGCGGTAATTTAGCATGCCGAGAATAACTTGTGACTTATTTTCCTGCACCCTTTCTGCTTGTTTTGTACAGGATGAAAAGAGGAAAAAAGATAAGATGATTGCGGCCGCTTGTAATGGCCAAAGGCAGACCGTGTAAAACTTGAACAAAAGGCTACAATTGGTTTTTCCCGTTAAATTCTTAGTTTCCATATTTTGCATTTTTTTCATACCTAAACAGACGTTAAATCATATTTAAAACACTTCTAAATCCCAACTTCCCAACCATTTAATTGACATTTTACCCTCGTTAAATTCTATCGGCAACCAGATGTACTTACTGTCATAAGGATGTTCGGGGTTATTGATATCAAAGCATGCGATGAATGCATCTTTCTTTCCAACTACCGTGATAATAAAGGATGACTGCCCCCCATAGGTTTTCTCCTTTCCCAAACCATTATAGGGATTGATGCCTTCACATGGATTCCCTTGGTAAATCCATGGGCCGGAGAGGTTTGCACTGGTGAAGTATCTTGCAGGATTGGGATTCCAACCAGTTGAGCCAGATGCCAACATGTGGTATAAACCGTCCTTTTTAAATACTGCCGGTGCTTCTGTATGACTCGTAATCCCTTCACATACTTCATATTTTCCATCAGGAAGTAAATAATCTTCCCGCATTTTCCCGATAACAAAGGTTTTATCTGGTTTTCGAACAGTGAGGTGATACAAAATTCCGCTTTCATCTTTATACATAGCAAAATCACCTGTTCCATTGGGGGAGTTACCACCCAGAAACTTGTGTGAATATGTAAAAGGCCCAACCGGACTGTCAGAAACGGCAACTCCCACATATGCTACAGAAGTACCTTTATTGCGAAGATAGAGCTTGAAAAAAAGAACAAATTTTTTTGTGGTAGCGTTATAAACAACTTTAGGGCGATCCTGATTACAGTCGAAAGATAAATCACTTAATGTATCTTCCCTTGATAAATGTAAAACCATTCCCTGATCATGCCA
>CAYSAH010000481.1:0-3309 GCA_964428945.1 uncultured Bacteroidaceae bacterium
AAGAGCATATTACCCTGGATCAAACGATTTTACCTCCAAAAGTCTGTTAAGTCAGTCCAAAGGATCAAGAAAGTCAACAATTTCAAGACAGCTAAAACGATTGGACTTCTCTTCCGTTTTGATGAATTATCAGACTATGAAGAAGTTCAGGTGATAGTCAGAAAATTACAGGAACAACACCTGGAAGTAAAAGCCCTGGGGTATGTAAGTAATAAAAGAGTTACTCAACACTTTTTACCCGTACTTGCTTTTGACTTTTTCTACTCCAGCAAATTCACACTTCTTGGTTATAAAAATTCTCAAAAAATTAAGGATTTTATAGAGAAACCATTTGATATATGCATTGATCTGACCGATCAGCATTGCTTCCCGTTGATCTATATCATGTCAAAATCAAGTTCACATTTCAAAATCGGAAAATATTCGCAGGAGTTCAAGGATATTTACGATTTCATGATCGAATTGAATGAAGACTACAATCCAACAGACACTTTTCAACAAGTTGAATATTATCTTAACTTAATTAATCCGGCATAATATGGAAATGATGCTCAAAGGGACCGGGGTTGCAATAGTGACTCCCTTTCATGATTCAGGAACTATCGACTTCACATGTTATGCAAAAATCATCGATCATGTAATTAACAATGGTATTAATTACATTGTTGTTCTGGGAACAACAGGGGAATCGGTAACGCTGTCAAAGGATGAAAAGATAGCAGTAGCCGATTTTGTCATCGATCATGCCAATGGAAGGGTTCCAATTGTTTTGGGTGTCGGTGGAAACAGCACCCAGGAAGTTGTCAATACGATCAAGTACCTTAATTTTGAAGGAGTTGACGCCATACTTTCGGTCAGTCCCTACTACAATAAACCACAACAACAAGGCATTTACGAGCATTACAAAGAAGTTGCCGTTGCAAGTCCTGTCCCAGTAATTCTGTATAACGTCCCCGGCCGTACCAGTTCAAATATTTCGGCACAAACCACCCTTAGACTAGCTCATGAATTCAGGAATATTATCGGGATCAAGGAGGCTTCGGGAAATTTTCAGCAGATCATGGAGATCATTCGGAGCAAACCGAAAAATTTCCTGGTTATTTCAGGTGACGATATTCTCACACTGCCTATGATCTCCATGGGGGCAGAAGGTGTGATCTCTGTGGTTGCCAATGCCTTTCCTGCCGAATGGAGCTATATGGTTTATCTTCTTAGGCAGGGGAAATTTAAAAGAGCCAGGGATATACATTATAAACTGTTAGAGATCAACGGGTTGTTGTTTGAAGATGGCAGTCCGGCCGGAATAAAAGCAGCTCTAAAAATCCTAGGGCTTTGTTCCAATAATCTACGGCTTCCCCTGGTGAGAGTGAACCAGAAAGTCTACGATTCCCTTGAAAATGCTGTCACTCACTACGTGCAAAATGAGCAGCCACTGTTGCTCCTGAAGGAAGAAAATCTTTAGCTTTGTAAAAAAATTATTCCAATGAAGAGGCTTTTCCTGAATACATGCCTTATTCTCTGCATTGCAGGGTATCTCTATTCTCAAAATACACAAACACAAAGAGTCTTAGATGATTTGTACAGGACAGAAGGGGAAAGATATTTTTCCTTTTTTTATGATGACCCACGACTGATCAACCTGCTCACCAAAGATATCTCCATTGACAAAGTATCAGAGGGCAAGGTGTTTGCCTACGCAAACAAGAAAGAATTTTCGAAATTCCTTGAATATAAATTGCCGTATGAGATGCAGCCTCATCCTGGTGACTTGCTAACTGATCCGAAAATGTTGGAAAAGGTCAATATACGGGATATTGAAGAATGGAATTTCTACCCAACCTACGATGGATATCTTGATATCATGGAACAATTTCAGCAACAATTTCCCGGCCTTTGTATGGTATACAGTATTGGCCAGTCAGTGCAAGGCAGGGAGCTTTTGGTTGCCCGGATATCCGATAACGTGGGAATACATGAAAATGAACCACAGTTTCTTTATACTTCGTCTATCCATGGTGACGAGACCACAGGATATGTCTTAATGCTTCATCTCATAGATCACTTACTGCAGAACTATGGAACCGATGACCAGGTAACGGAGATCGTTAACAATGTTGATATTTACATAAATCCATTAGCAAATCCTGATGGCACATACGCGGGAGGAAATAACACGGTTAATGGCGCCAGACGGTATAATGCTTATTGGGTGGATCTGAACAGAAATTATCCTGATCCGGAAAATGGTCCTCACCCGGATGGTGAAGAGTGGCAGAAAGAGACGTTGATGTTCATGCAGTTTGCTGAAGATAATCGATTCTCCGTAGCAGCTAATTTTCATGGAGGGGCTGAAGTTTATAATTATCCCTGGGACACCTGGAGCAAATTACCCGCCGATGCAGACTGGTGGGATTACGTGGGCTGGGAATATGTCGATACTGTGCATGCCAACAGCCCCGCAGGATATATGACTTTGCTTGGCGGGGTTACTCCTGGCTATGCCTGGTATGAGGTCGACGGTGGCCGGCAGGACTATATGAACTACTTTCACCAATGCAGGGAGGTAACGATCGAAATCTCGGATACCAAGCTGTTACCAGCAAGCCAGTTGGAAGCACACTGGAATTATAATTACCGTTCATTCCTTCATTTTCTTGAACAGTCGACCTATGGCATCAGGGGGACAGTGAAAGATTCTATCTCGGGCTGGCCTATTGAGGCTGAAGTGTATGTGATGGGGCATGAAGAAGACAGCTCCTGGACTTACTCCCATCTTCCGAATGGAAATTATCACAGGCTGCTTTATCAAGGAACCTATAATGTAAGGTTTTCAGCCCCCGGTTATCAGACTAAAACGGTGAGCTTCGTCACACTCACAAACCGCCAGCCAACAGTTCTGAATGTGAAATTATTACCGGATGGAGGAGTTGGCGGAATTGAAAATAATGAGATTGCGAACCAGATCAAAATACTGGAAAATCCTGTTAGTTCGGGCTTCATCAGGCTCCGGTCAGAAGACATCATGATGAATATTCAAATAATCAGCCTCAATGGTGAGAAAATCATGGATGTGCCTCTTTACGACCGAAAAGCGGACCTTCCTGTGATGAGCATACCATCCGGCCTTTATATTATTAAGGTTAGAACCCCTGAAGGCTTTGGCTCAAAAAAAATTATCCTGAATACGAAGTGATCAGGCTTCTAACCAAATTTAAGGCCAGGAATCAGGGCTACCCGGTATAACAAGATAACTGCCACCAGGCAAAGGGCAAGTATCCAGTGAAATCTCATCCTTCTGGGCTCTTCATC
>CAYSAH010000482.1:0-3298 GCA_964428945.1 uncultured Bacteroidaceae bacterium
ATTCCGGATGATCCTGGCTTTCACCTCTCCGCTCAACTGGTTAATCAGCATTGTTATCGGATCTTCGAGAACTGGAAGTTCAGTAATGCGGTAAGTCCCGAGCCCGGCCATTTCAGCTGCCAGTTCTATCGATTTTTCTAAACCGCCATATACGTCAATGAGCCCAATTTCCATTGCATTTACACCCGACCATACACGGCCTCTCGCTATAGCGTCGACTTCCTCAAATGTCATTGAGCGGCCGGCGGCCACCTGGTTCACGAAAGTAGTGTAGGTGTCATCCACATAGCTCTGGATAATTCTCCTTTCATCTTCGGTAAGAGGCCTTGTTGTTGAACCGATATCGGCATATTTATTTGTTTTAACAAGCCCGGTGGTGATGCCTATTTTGTCGTTCATTAACTCCTGCAGGTTGGGAAGGACTCCAAATACCCCGATCGACCCGGTAATAGTTGTTTCACTGGCAACAATTGTATCTGCCGGGCATACAATGTAATAACCTCCCGAGGCAGCGACATTGCCCAGGGAAGCCACAACCGGCTTCACTTCTGCGGCCAGCTTAAGTTCACGGTGGATGATCTCGGATGCAAGTGCACTGCCTCCCCCGGAATTTACCCTGAAAACGATGGCCTTTACTTTGTCGTCTTTTCTTGCTTCCCTTATCGCCTTGGAGATGCGGTCAGCCCCGATCATTCCTTCATCGGCATTGCCCATAACTATATTTCCCATTGCATAGATCACGGCAATCCTGTCTTTTGAGACTTCTTTCTTTTCACCGGACACAACATCGGCATACTTGTGCAGGGCAATGGACGGGATATCATCGTCTTCATCGGTATCGGTAAGGCTCCTGAGTTCATCAAGCACCTCGTCATAATATTTTAGTCCGTCGATCATCCCTTTTTCAAGGGCCTGTTCATCGAAGGTAACAGCAAGCTCATCGGCATACCTGTTCAGGTCTTCAACAGGGATCCCCCTGGCCCTGGAGATCTCTCCAACCATTTGTCCCCAGATCGTGCCGATCATTGCGCCTAGTTGCTCCTTGTTTGCGTCACTCATCTTATCGGTAAGAAATGGCTCCACTGCACTTTTAAAGGTTCCGTGCCTTACAACCTGCATATCGATCCCATACTTATCGAGGGCCCGTTTAAAAAGCATCACCTTTGCACTCAGTCCTTTGAACTCCATTTCGCCGGTAGGGGTAAGGTAGATCTTATCGGCCACGCTTGCCAGGTAATATGATTTTTGTGTATAAACATCGGCGTGTGCAAGGATGAATTTGCCACTGTCCTTGAAATCAACGAGTGCATCCCTGATCTCTTCCAGTGAAGCCATACCGATAGGAACACCAGACATTTTAAGGAAAATACCTTTGATGTTTTCGTCCTTTTTAGCCTTGTGGATATCTTTCAGGACCTGGTCAAGCCCCATTGCACTTTCAACAGAAAGGTTCCCGGTGGTAAACTGGCTGAAGGGATTGTCATTGGCCCGGTCGATAACGGGCGTATTGAATTTGGCCACCAGTATTGAATTTTCTTCAACGGTGGGAGCATCTGATCCAGATGCCACACCAATTATAATAAAAAAGAAGATGAGCCCGAGGAAATTCAGAACCAGTATACCGGCAATCGTAGCAAGTGTATACTTGAGGAAACTTTTCATATTTTTATAAATTAAATATTTGTATTTTAAAAGATTAAGTTCCTTATAAAGGGAGCACAATTTAATAAAAATCAATCAGTCGCGATATATAAAACTTTCGCTAATTATTATTTGGTTGATAATTCGTCTGATCTGAATACTTTTATGGCAGGAATATGATAAAAAACCCTGTGCATACAGTCTGGATCGGGGCCGGCACCAACCTTGGTGACAGAAGGGCCAATCTTATCCATGCCTTGGACCTGATACCAGGGCCCGGATGCAGGATTAAATCCATATCCTCGGTGTATGAAAGTGAAGCCTGGGGATTCGAAAGTGAAAATTTCTTTTACAACCAGTGCCTGGTCATTGAGACAGATGAGCCGGCAGGTGCATTGCTGGACCGCCTGAAAGGGATCGAAGCCGGGATGGGGAGGCTGAGAGGTGCCGGAAAATATTCCGACCGGATAATTGATCTTGACATTCTTTACTATGATGATTTAATTTTGAATTCCGGGGACCTTAAAATCCCGCATCCAAGGTTGAGGGAACGCTTGTTTGTTCTTCTTCCCCTTGCAGAAATATCACCCGGGAAGCTGGACCCGCTTATGCAATTATCCGTAAAGGAACTTGCAGATCGTTGCTTTGATACCGTAAAAGTAAAGCGCTTATCTTGAGAAAAGCATTTCGTCCCAGAACATGTAGAAACTGGTATAGATGAATGACCAGATGATGTTCCCGGCAATTAACCAAAGAAAGCGGCCCCTTACATTCGAATAGTACCTTACCACGAGGAAAACACCAACAGGGATCGAAAGCAGGATGGGTGCACTTGCAGCAATACCGATCAGGCCGAAGCGCTGCCTGATCCTGATGATCCTTCGGTTTCTTTTTGTAAACACCTTTTTTTCATTTTTCTTTCTAAAGCTATTGTTTCTTGTTTTCCTGTACTGCCTGATCTTCTTTTCAAGCCAGCGGTTAAGGCCGTCGGACAGGTAGGCAAAAAAGTATATTCCTGCAACACCACCGACATTGATCCAGAGGACGGTTTCGAAAAAACCGAACCTGAATTCCATGATGGCCAGGGGAAAGGTCATTCCAAATTTAACAGTGCCCAGTAATATGGTGATCAGTATATCCATGGTAATCCATGGTGAAAATAATAAAAAGCAAGCAATTGATATATAAGTCGTGCTTAATGCCTTGAGCCTTGCCCCTTATGACTTAGGCTTCTCTCCCAAACTCCCTCATACGTCCTCTTGGTCAAAAACTCCGCGAAGCGCAGGTGTATTAACAGCAGCTTTCTGCTCCTCTCTAGCCGGAAGGAGAGGTATTTCAGCCGGAAGGAACACTCATCAACTTAAAAGTCAGCCTGATGCTCCTCTGCGAAACTCCGCGATAAAGCTTTAGCGCCGGGCATATCTGCGTTAATAAAGCAGCTTGCTGCTCCTTAGTGTTACACAGATGGCGGACGGTGAAAGAACCACGAAGAAATCTATAAATCAGAGCAGTAATCAAGGTGCCTGAGCCTGTTCTCCCGGTAAAATATCAAAGCATTAATCCTTCGTCGGCAAAACTGAAATAGCTTTTTCCTGCAACAATAATGTGATCCAGCACATTGATATCCATGATCTCGGCTGCGGTCTTTAACTTTTTC